>CAYOYL010000240.1:0-3514 GCA_964408175.1 uncultured bacterium | reverse complement strand
CAAAGGGGGAGAGAACAAGAGGTATCCCCACTCACCCTACCCTCTACCCTTATGGAGAGGATGAAGATGAGGGGGAAAGGAGAGGAAAATGCTCAGGTTAGGCGTGCAGAGTTATTGTTACAGAGGGTTCAAGGATAACAAGACAGTTGCAAAGATGGTAAAGGACAGCGGTCTGGACAGGATAGAGCTCTGCGGAGTGCACTGCGACTTCACAGACACCGCAAGGTTCAAGGATGTCATCTCTATCTATAAAGATGCAGGTGTGGACATCTGCTCTATCGGCGTGCAGGGGATGGGAAACGACGCTGACAAAGAGAGGAAGTTTTTTGAGTTTATAAGGATGGCTGGCGTAAGACTGATGAGCGTGGACTTTAGGATTGATACGGTTCCGGATTCCTACAGAACCGCCGAAAAACTTGCGGAGGAATATGACGTCAGACTGGCAATCCACAACCACGGCTCAAGGCACTGGCTGGGTTCATCCCAGATGCTGGAGTATGTCTTCAAAAATACATCAGAGAGGATAGGACTGTGTCTTGATACCGCTTGGGCACTTGATTCCCGCGAGGACCCTTTAGAGATGGCTGAAAAATTTAAAGAGAGGCTTTACGTAGTTCACCTCAAGGACTTTGTCTTTGACAGGGCTGCAAAACCTCAGGATGTTATACTGGGCGAGGGCAACCTGAAACTCAAGGAACTTCTGAGAATACTTGATAAAAACTCTTTCTCAGGCGAATCCATAATAGAGTACGAGGGTGATACTGATAATCCTGTCCCATCTCTTAAGAGGTGCGTGGAGGCGGTTAAAGAAGCAGGATAATTATGGCAGAAAAATTGCAGAAGAGGTTGGGTCTGCTTGAGGTCTTCTGTATAGCAACCGGGGCAATGATAAGTTCAGGGATTTTTATCCTCCCCGGGCTTGCCTTTGCATATGCAGGCCCTGCAGTCATCCTCTCTTATTTTTTAGCAGGTCTTGCCTGCATCCCTACCATACTGAGTATGTCCGAACTGACCTCTGCAATGCCTAAGGCAGGGGGTGACTATTTTTATATTGCAAGAGGATTCGGTCCTTTCGTAGGGACAATCGCAGGTTTTGGCTCCTGGTTTGCCCTGAGTTTCAAAAGTGCCTGGGCACTGATTGGTATGGGTGTTTATCTCAGTCTGCTCATACCTTTGTCTATGGAGTGGATAGCGGTTGGCCTGTGTATATTCTTTGTTTTCCTCAACATCGCAGGGGTGAAGGAGGCGAGCAGGTTCCAGGTTGCTCTTGTCACTGCACTGATAGGCATTATGATTCTGTATGTTATAAGGGGGGCTGCACATATAGATACGACAGCCCTTACCCCCTTTTTCCCCAAAGGGCATCTTGTGATGTTCAGCACGGCAAGTTTTGTCTTTGTTGCATACGGGGGGCTTACCAAGATAGTGGCTATGGCTGAGGAGATAGAGAAGCCTGAAAGAAACCTTCTTCTTGGGATGATAACATCCCTGTCTGTAACCACTGTCTTATATGTACTGGTTGTTCTGGTTACTGTCGGAGTGGTTGACCCCGAAACATTAAAAGGAACGCTTATGCCGATAACCAAAGGTGCAGAGGCATTTACAGGGGGCGTTTTTCAGAAGGTGATAGGCATTGCGGCGGCATTTGCCTTTCTCACCACGGCAAATGCAGGCATTATGAGTGCATCAAGATACCTGCTTGGAATGAGCAGGGATGGACATATACCTGAGGTCTTTCAGAAAATAGCCCCGCACTTTAAGACCCCCTATGTTGCCATACTTGCCACCGGACTATCTATGACAGGAGCCATACTTGCCCTGAAACTTGAGATACTGGTCAAGATAGGCTCTGTTATTTTTCTGCTACTCTACATCTTTGCCAATGCAACGGTGATTTTGTTCAGGCAGAGCAGGCTCGCCAACTACCGACCCACATTTCGCTCCCCTCTCTATCCCTATCTGCACATCACCGGTATTCTTTTAACAACCTTCCTTTTGCTTGAGGTGGCAACAGGTATATTATTCCTGACCATGCTCTTTCTATTTGCCAGCGGAGTGGTCTACAAGTATACGATGCACAAGAAGGTTGTTCGTGACTCTGCTCTCGAGCATATCCTGAAGAATCTTATACGCGGAGATAGAGAACTGACAGCGGTGGATGTCTCCACGGAACTGAAGGAGATAGTAATATCAAGGGACAACATAGAAGAGGACAGGTACTACCAGAGACTGAAACAGGAGAGGTGGGGTAAGGTTATTGAAAAAAGCACTGTACTGGACATAAATGAGAAGGTTAAGATAGAGTCTATGTTCAGAAGGGTCTCAGAGGTACTTGAGAAAAGGGTGCCGCTGAACAGGACAGCCCTGCTGAAAAGGTTTATGGAGAGAGAAGAGACCTCTTCCACTGTCATAGAAAAAGGAATTGCTGTTCCCCATCTGATAATAAAAGGGGAGAATCTCGTTGAGGTGGTCTTCGTAAGGGCTAAAGATGGAGTGGTATTTCCTGATGAGAAAATGGTGCGTACGGCAATAGTGGTGGTGAGTTCTCTTGACCAGAGGCAGTTACACCTGAAACTGCTGGCATATCTTGTCAGTATGATAGAGGACCCTGACTTCAGCAACGAATGGCTGATTGATTTGAAAAAGGAACAGATGGCAGAGAAGGTGCTTGAATTCATAAGCAAAAAAATTCCAGTCAAGGACAGAGGGACATAAAATGAAAAGGAATATTGTAATAGGCGTCTGCGGCTCCATATCTGCATACAAGTCCGCGGAGGTTGTACGTGCATTCAAGAAGAAAGGATGGAACGTACAGGTTGTGATGACAAAAGAGGCGGCGCACTTTGTCACGCCCCTGACGCTCTCCACCCTTTCAGAAAAGCGTGTCTATTCTGCTATGTTTGAGGACGGACTGTCTGCAGAAAACCATATCTCCATATCTGACTCCGCTGACATAATACTGGTGGTGCCAACTACCGCCAACATCATAGGAAAGACTGCAGGTGGTATATGTGATGACCTTCTCACCTGTATAATCTTTGCTTTCAATGGGCCTGTTGTCTTTGCACCTGCTATGAACGACAGGATGTGGAAAAACCTGATTGTTCAGGGCAATGTTGCAAAACTGAAAAAAAACGGTTACCATTTTATAGGTCCTGAAGAAGGGGCACTGGCATCCGGGAAAGAGGGTTTAGGAAGACTTGCGGATGTGGAGAAGATAGTAAAATTTGTTGAGAAGATGGGTATATAGGGGCAAACAAATCCCCTGTATCCCCCTTTCCCTCTCCTCTCCCTTGAGGGGAGAGGATTAAGGTGAGGGTGGGGAGACAAGAGATGGTGAGCCCGTTGACCGAAGCACGAAGTGCAAGAAAGGGTGGATTTATCCCTTTATTCCCCTCCTTTGTAAAGGAGGGTTAGGGTGGATTTTGGGGTGCGAGGGAAAATCCCCCTTAATCCCCCTTTTTCAAAGGGGGAGAAGGCAAGGGAGAGTTCCCCTTTACCAAAGGAGAAGATA
>CAYOYL010000239.1:0-2022 GCA_964408175.1 uncultured bacterium | reverse complement strand
GTTTACAAAGGATGGGAGAGAAAATTTCCCCCTTTGAAAAAGGGGGATGAGGGTGGATTTTCAGAAAAGAGGAGATAAAAAACAATGACTTCAAAAGAGAGGGTAAGGCGCGCGGTTCTTTTTCAGAAGCCGGATAGGATTCCCTGGTCTTTACCGGAGAAATGGGGAGATGACATTCTTCACATAGGATGTGTCCCTGACCCTTCCTGGCAGCCGAGTGTGAGCACAGACATAAAATGGGAGGATGAGTGGTGTTGTATCTGGGAAAAACTTTCAGGAGACAAGACAATGGGACAGGTGAGATACCATCCTCTTGATGATTACTCAAAACTCACCGGCTATAGATTCCCTGATTACGAGAAAAAGGAAAGGTATGAGGCGGCAAAGAGAGCCATTGATGAGAATAAGGGAGAGAAGTTCGTTCTTGCGGGTATACCATTCAGTTTAATACACCGTCTTGAATACCTTCGCGGACATGAGTCAGCATGGACGGACGCATATCTCCATCCTGAGGAACTGGAGAAACTTCTGGACAGGATTTGTGAGATTAACATAACTGCAATTGAGAGGTTTGCAGAGATAGGTGTGGACGGTATTTTTTCCTGTGATGACTGGGGTCTGCAGGACCGTCTTATGGTCAGGCCAGAGGTATGGCATCAGGTATGGAAGCCGAAGTACAAAAAGGTATACAGTTTTGCAAAGAGCAAGGGCATACTGAATTTCTTGCACAGTTGCGGCTACATCATAGATATCCTGGGTGGGCTCATAGAAGCAGACCTTAATGTGATACAGATGGACCAGCAGGAGAATATGGGAGTGGACCGCCTGAGCAGTCTTTACGGCGGCAAACTCTGCTTCTGGTGCCCGGTGGATATACAGAAGACAATGGTAAAAGGTACTGTGGAAGATGTGAGAAGATACGCCAGGAAACTCATAGACTCGTTCGGTAGATTTGATGGCGGATTTATAGCAAAGTGGTATCCTTCGCCCGAAGGTCCAGGACACACCTGGGACAAGATAGAGGCAATGAGTGAGACCTTTGTGGAATATGGTTCCCGATTCTACCTCTCCCCCTCATCCTAATCTGAAGGTTACTGCCGCGAAAGAAAGCGGAGGTATTTCACATACCGCCTTACCTTTTGATATTTTTATCCCTTCAAAATTTTTTGATACAACCACTTCGCTGTTTTCAAAAGAATTGTACGCCTTTGCATCAGAGCCGGAGAGTATCTCAGCAGACTCAACAGAGGCAATTTTAATACCGCAGGGGTCAATTGTCAGTTCTGTTTTTTCATCTGCATCCCTGTTTGTAACAAATAGATGCAGTTTCCCGTCTCCGAGTATTGCACTGGAATCAATGTAATTAATCTGCCCGTAAGAAGGGCTTTCATAGACAGGACTTTCTGTGTGTATCCTGAGTGAGATACCATCCCTCCGTTTTGAAAACATCTCAAAGGGATAGAAGATGGACTGGATGAGTATATCATCACCTTTTGTTAAGACAGGTGCAATTACGTTTACTATCTGGGCTATGTTGGCTATTCTCACTACGTCTGCATGTCTTATGAAACTGTTGAAAAAACCTGCAACAACAAGTGCATCCTCAAGGTTATAAAACTCTTCTAAGAGATGAGGAGCAGATTTACCTTTACCATTGTTCTCATGGTTTTTGTACCATACATTCCACTCGTCAAAACAGAGGTAAGGACGTTTTTCGCTTCTCGTTTTTGCCTGAACAAATCGGCATACTGCATCCATCTCCTCTATCTGACGGTCTATGGAATTGGTTACTGCAAGGTAGTCCGCGGTATCGTTTTTTATGTTGCCGACATACCTGTGCAAACTTATATAGTCGGCCAAATTTTTCAGATATTCAAGGACTGTACGGTCCCATTCCATATAAGTACTCATTCCCGTTGAGCATGAACCGCAGGCTACAACCTCTATTGAATTATCAACATCTTTCATCATTCTTGCTGCCTGTTGAGCACGGATGGCATACTGGTCAGCAGGTACGTGTCC
>CAYOYL010000238.1:0-56273 GCA_964408175.1 uncultured bacterium | reverse complement strand
AAAAGCGCACGCTCCGTGTTGTTAATATACTGGAAAAGTTTAGTACGGACATCCTTCAGACTGCTGGAATATTCAAGGATATCCTTTATCCCTGGTGCTACAGCCCATACTTTTTCCAAGAGTTCCTTCTTCCCGTATGCCATTATCTCTTTCATATTTTTGTTCCTTTATTATGGAGTCACCGTTAAAAGTTCTCTGACCTCTTCAGGATGTTCTGCAATAAATATCAACTCATCATCAGTGAGGGGTAATTGATTATGAACATTGGCATGCCTTGCAAGAAAAATTATATCTGCACACCGTCTCTGTTTGTCACATCAATAATTTTTATTCTGTTTATATACCTCCTCTGGAGATAAAACATCTAATTTATTGCATTGCTATGAGGACTGTTTTGAACTGTCAAGGTCTTGCTTTCTGGACCCTTGGTTTTGCTCTAATGAACACTCTTTACCTTTACTGTTATACCGACCAGTTAATTTATTGTCAACCCCTTAAGAATCACCCGGCTTTTATATGTTTGAAGTTTAAATTAAAAAATTGGAAGAAGTCTGGTATAAAACAGGCGTTTATTTGAGAGCAAGAAGCGAGAATTCCTTGTTTTTAGAAGAGATGGTCTGTCCACAGGTTGATAATAATACAAAAAAAAGAATAGAGCAATCCAATTATATGAGGGTAAATCTGTGCCTTTTGGGGAACAGACAACAGTTTTGTATCTTTACAGACCTGTTTCCTTGATAACCTTTTTTATCGCGGCAGCGGAATACTCAAGTTTATCTTTTTCTTCATCGTCAAGTTGCAATGCCAAAACCTCTCTTACACCTTTCTTATTAACAATAGATGGAAGACTGAGGTAACAACCTTCTAAACCATAGTAGCCTTCCATATGTACAGAGACCGGCAGAATTGCATTCTCATTGTTGATAATAGATTGAGTAATCCTGCCGAGTGAAAGACCTATCCCGTAGGATGTTTCACCCTTGTTTTCTATTATTCTATAGGCAGAGTTCTTTACGTCATCCACTATCTGCTGTCTGTGCAGTTTTACATTACAGGTCTTCCTCTTGTTGCAGTATTCTCTGCAGTATTCATTGAAAAGCATACCGCCTATCATTGCCTTGCTCCACACGGGAAATTCAGTGTCTCCGTGTTCACCGAGTATGTATGCATGTATGTTTCTCGTATCAACCATACATTCTGCGGCAAGCAAATACCTGAAACGAGAGGAATCAAGGACTGTCCCGGAGCCTATAACCTCAGAGGACGGCTTCCCTGAAAACCTAAAGGCTGCATATGTCATCACATCCAGCGGGTTGCTTACAACAAGGAAAATAGCATCCGGGGCATATCTCGTTATCTCAGGGATTATTTTCCTGAATATAGCCACATTGTCCTTTGCCACATCCATCCTTGTTTGTCCTGCTTTCTGCTTTTTCCCTGCAGTAATAACAACAAGTTCCGAGCCCTCTATATCTTCGTAATCTCCAGCCCTTATCTGTATAGGCCCTGGTGCATAGGACATACCATGCGATAGGTCAGCGACCTCTCCTTCAATGCGTTTTCTGTCTATGTCAACGATAACAATTTCCCTGCCTAATCCGCGTATCAGTAAACCATAGGCGTATCTGATACCAACATTACCACCTCCGATAACAGAAATCTTGGGTCTCAGGTTTTGTATCATTTTTTAATCCTGTTCAAGAAAAACTCGGATAGATAATTATCTCTTTTAAATCTCTTCTCTCTTGGAGATAGTCTTGCAACATTCCTTAAACAACTCCTTCTCAAACCTTTTATCTATTTTAGCAAATTAAAGGGTAGATAGCAAAAGGGAAAAGGGGACAGGCTACTTTTTATTCTTAAATTATAATAGGGAAGAAATCTGTGATTGTTTTTTGGAATAACCTCAACTTACTACTAAATATGGAAAAAGTAGCCTGTCCCCTTTTCCTTCGTAGCGCCTTGAATTGTCATCAAATCTGAGCTTCCAGATTGTCAACTAATTTACTGCGTTTGTATTAGATATCTTAATTGTTTTTTGGCAGTCCGGGTATATCCCTGTACTTTTGCCCGATGTCACAGTTATGTGAAATAAGCATATTCTGCAGTTGCAGCCTGTCAACCCTGCGAGGTGGTATATTCTGTTTTAACGAAAGGGCCGTGGCTGTACCTGCTGCCTCCCCCATTGCCAGACAGGCCATTATCAGACGGGTCCCTGACTGTGCCATAAAATCTGCCGACAGGCATCTTCCTGCTATCAGAAGATTATCTATCCTTTCAGGTATCAGAGAACGAAATGGAATATCATGGAAGAAGTTTGCCCCATGCCACTCCGCCTTATCCGCATCTTCACCGCGGTAGTTCACCAGTTTTCTTCCTGCAGGAGGGGGAAATGTGGTACCCAGACCTGCCTTGTGGGCAACCACATACTCTCTTTTTCCGTTAATTTCCAGTTCTGCCCACTTCCGATTTCCAGGCTCTTCGCAACCGTGAACGTCAAACTGGTGATAACTTATCGCTATTACATCATCAAACGTCCGTAGAGATGCAAGGTCATAGGCGGTCAGGACATACTCCCCAACAACCCTTCTGCTCTCCCGCACTCCGAGAAGGGGTGCTGTATCCACTAAGTAAGAATTCTCAAAACCGGGAATCCTTTTTTTGATAAACCTTGAAAGAATATCAGCCTGTTCACGACCTTCCATATACATCCGTGTCAGGTCCCTGACATTCAGGGGGAAACACCTTCTTGAGTGGGCAAAACAGATACTAACCTCATCCTTGCCGCAGTGTTCGGGACGTCCAGGGACATGGGTCAACCAGTTCAGGTGGTTGTCTATCATATAGGGCAGTTCTCCCATCTCAAAAGACTCTTTGATTGTATCCATCCATCTTGGGTCTTTCGGCCTCCACTCCGAATACTTATCCCAATCCACCCCCCCCAATCTGAACTCAAGAGAGCACGCCTGGCTCATTCCATCCGGAACCCTACCCTGCATCACTTCTGCCCCTGCAAAATAACTGGCATCTGCATCACCTGAGCAATCAATAACACGTTTAGAGAGGAAGGCCTTCCTCCCGGATTTGCTCTCTGTAACAACACCGTATATCTTACCGTTTTTGACGATAGAATCCACTACATCAGTGACAAGAAGAACATCGCAGTTATATTTCTTCATCATCCTGTCCAGCACCAGTTTATGTTTCTCCGGGTCTGAGTTCCGGTGCCAGAGTCCGTTAACGGCCTCCAATTCCTTGAACATCTCTGCCCCGATGCCTGACAGATAGTCCATTGGAATATTCACCAGACCAACGGTTGCCAGACCACCGAGAGCAGAAGTGGATTCAATCACCAGCGTTTTGCAACCTTCTCTGGAAGCAGCAATCCCTGCCCCTACACCTGCAACTCCACCTCCAACCACTATTACGTCATAGTCACTATCTACCGGAACTACTCTCTGAGGTTCAACAACTCCACCATCTTTCCTGTTCAACTCAACCATTTAACGCCTCCTTTTCAATTTCTAATCTCTTGACAGCCTCATAGGGACAGTTGTCATAACATATTCCACACCCAATGCACATTGATTGTTCAATGATAGCTCCATCACCGGTCATTTTAATTGCCTCTTCAGGACATAAAGAAACGCATGTACCGCAAAATGTACATCCATTAATAAAGTACCTGTAATCCACATTCGCTCCTTTCTATAAAACTGTTTATTCAGTAAATCTTTTCCCGGTCAAAAGAGAAATTGCATGCCCCATCTTTTTGCTTTCTGACACAAGGCTTTTAACGATATCTTCCTTATGCCTACCTTTAAAACGGACAGACGGCAGACCAACGCCAATAGATGCCCATGCCTTTCCATCAGGACCAAGAACAGGTACAGCCAGTGAATAGGCCTGCTTGTCATTAGAGAACATATATGCCATATTCCGTTTTTTTATGATTGAAAGCGCATGCTTTAATGCTCTGTATGTCCTTATTCCAGACCATTCAGTATCAGGTAATCCCTGAACATCCACAACCTCTTTCAGTTCCTTATCATCTAAATACGCCAACAGTATCCTGCCCGTAGGCATACTATAAATGGACTGGGGTCTAACCATATCCGTATTGACGATAACGCTTTGCTCTGAAGAGACCTTTGCTACAACATGACGTTCTCCTTCATAGAGTGCAGCAACAGTCACTGTCTCTTTTATTCTTCCGGCAAGAGAGTTTGCCACTTCCTGTGCGACAGACAAAACGGTATTTCTTTTCAGGTAAGAATATGTGAGATGAAGCAGTTTATCTCCAAGGAGATATTCCTTCTCCTGATTCTTTTTGACGTATCCTAAAGCATTAAGCGTTTTCAGGATAACGTACAGGGTCGGCTTCTTCAGTTTCGTCAAAACGCAAAGGTCGTTCAATGACAATTTCCCCTTGTCGCTCAGGTGTTCCAGAATTACTGATGCTCTTTCAATTACCTGTACCATTTTCCCATATGTTTTTATTTATCATTGTTAAATGTATTTATTATTGTTGATTATACAGAAAAAAAACAGCCCTGTCAACACTTCTTTTTAAATGTGGTATAAGTATTAAGAAATTCAGGTTTTATCAATTAAACGAAGCAGTTAGATAATAAAGAAATATCCGTCAGTTTTTCAAAATCTATTGATGTACTCTTCAACATTAAATTTATTTTTCATCCCATTTCTGCTCATATACCTAACGGAACCGAACACAGGACGGCTGAACCACGGACGGTCATGGAGTCCCCCAATAGACCATGCGACACCCGTATATCCATTTGGGTCCCTGCCATCCAGTTCATATCTATCATTAAGATAAATTGCTGTCTCAAATGCCTCTTCAGGGGTTTTACTCCACTCCAGAATCTTCTTTGCCCAGTACATTCTCATATAACCACCCATCTTCCCTCTGACAAACATCTGTCTCTGCGCTGCATTCCACAGGTCATCATGTGTCTCTGCGGACTCAAAACGACTCAAGGAATAAACATAGTCACGCCTATCTTTACTGTGCTTTTCAAGGGTCCGCTTTGCCCATTCTGGAAAACCTTGAAAGGAATCATAATGGCGATTGTAAAAACAAAAATTTTCTGCAAGTTCCCTGCGGATAATAAGTTCTTCAAGAAAAGATTCGGTTGCTCTTAAGTCCGCCCCGGCTTTTTGAATCTCAAGGGCTATTCTCTGTGCAGATATCTGTCCGAAATGAATGTAGGGTGAAAGCTCGGACTGCCCGTCTTTTAAAGGATTGTTGCGGTCACTCGCATAACTGTCAAGTTTTTCCTCTATGAAATGGCGTAAAAGATTTAAGGCCTCTTTTTCACCCGGAATAATCCAGCGCAGATTTTCTACATTCCTGTCAATCTTTAATCTTTTGTCCAGCCTCTTAAAATCATTTCCGGTGGTCTTATCCTGCCATGAGAATGAATGTCGTTTAACGCCTGGAAATTCGGTCAAAAACTCAGGCAGCAGTCTGTATATCTTTGGTCTTATGGTACGGGCGGAAAACTCCTGCTTATCAGAGGTTAAACGGCAGGGGATAATATTGTGTCCGTCAACCTCAACAAAAGCGGTCTTGATTTTATCAGATACCTTCTTTTTCCACTCTCTGTTTATCTTCAGCGGGGAGAAGTCGGTTATGAGAATCCCTGTTTTGTTCTTATTAATGAACTTCAGTATCTCTTCAGGCGGGTCGCCGTAAAGGATAAAGAAAGGGATATTAATCTTTTCAAGTCTTTTTTCAACATGGGAGAGACCAGAAAGCATAAAAGAATATTGTCTGTAGGTTGCTTTCAGAAAAGAGTCAGTGAGGGTAAAAACAACCCCGACGGGCTGTTTCATCTTTCTGGCAGTCTCAACCGCATAAACAAAAGACCAGTTATCATCTACACGCTGGTCCCTGCTCATCCAGTAAACAACGTTCCCCTTTTTTATATCAATATTGTTTAGTCGCTCAATCCTCTTGCTGTTCATTAATCCAATTTTTAATCGCGGTAGCAATATTGTAAAAAATACCGTTTTGCCAGAGTGTATATGACATAAAAAACTGTAAGAAAAATTGCCGCTACGTGTCAAACTTAATACAACTTTTCGTATTTCCCTTTATCCACCCTTTTTAATTTATGAAAACCTTTTTCCATGGCCTTTCTGTCAAACCCTGTTTTAGAAGACCCCAGTGAAAATGGGGAGAAAACCTTTTCAACTTCAGACCCACATTCAGGACATTTTTTCAAAGGTTCATCTTTTATACCCTGCAGGATTTCAAATCCCTCCTTACAAAATTTACACCCCTTTTCCCCCTCCTTCACCTTATATCTGTAAATAGGCATGTAATTTCATATGGATTACATTCAAAAATGTAATAACCCGTTAAGAAACCTTGATAGTATTCTCACACAGTTATATCATTGATGATGATACTGAAATATCTGTTTTACCTAATGTTTGCAATCTGATTCTTAAAGCCTACTCTTCTATGGTTATTGCGTGTTCAGGGCAAGATTCCACACAAAGATTACACACCACACACTCGGGCATATCAAACTTAATTTCCACATCAGGTTCAGCGTGTTCTTTTTCTTCCACCTTCTCATAATATTCTTTAACCGCTTCCTTATTCTCCACCTTATCATCTATTGCCTTACACCACTTTTTGTTCTTGCTGAGTTCAAGAATCTCAACAGGACATACTTCAATACATTCTCCACTACCCTTACACTTACGATAATCAAATACCACCTTTGGCATTTTAAACCTCCTGTGTTAAAAGTTAAAATTCAAACAGCCATACCCCAAAATATTTCCTATATTCTCTTTGAATTCTGTGGGACAAGAGCACATTCAGGATTTATTATATACGGAATGAAGAAAAAGTCAAGCCATTTGGGCAGGGCAAAATCTGAGAATAATTGGTGATGTTCATATAGAGCAAAATATATGAAACCGAGATGTTTTATCTATTACCTCCCCACTTCACTCCTTCATCCAGCATCACAAGATAATTTTCAAGAGGGATATAATTAGCTATGCTATTACCTGAGCCTAAGGCATATCTACCGGGCATACACTGGTTCAATATACCCTGTATATATATCCTTAACTCTTTTTCTTCCATCCTCCCCAGATTATTTACGTCCACTCCTCCCAATGTAGCTATTTCTGGATATCTTCGCATGAAATCCCCAACTGGAATAATTACATCCTGAAAAGAGTGAAAAGCATCAATCATAACATCGTTAATAAAATCGTCCATCAAGGTTAATACATTTCCACAACAGTGAAGCCAGTACATCTTATCGTGTCTATGGGCCAGTTCTGCAAATTTTTTATGCCACGGCAACACCAATTCTCTTAAGGTATCTGGCCTAACAATAGTAGATGTTTTATAACCCATATCATCTCCCTGAAAAAATCCTCCTACATTATCTAACTCTATTACGTTCTCATAAAAAGAATAAATTATTTCTCCAACTTTTTTGAAAACCTCTTTTACGAGTTCTGGTTCATCTGCAAGTAAATAAGAAAGGCCTTCCATTCCGAGGAGACTTTCGCTTACCACCTCAAAGATGCCATCAGACGGACAAACCATCATTTGCATCCCTTCGGGTAAATTTTTAGCAGTGAACTCATACGGGAAATAGTCAATCTTTTTTGGGTCAGGCCACTGATATTTCTCAAAATCTTCCCACGAAGAAATTATTCCCTGTCCTTCTTCAACCCAGACCCTTTCTCCTCTTGAAAGAACAGCAGTATCTCCTGTCTCTCTTATGTCTCTTTGCCACGACAGGGTTACCCTGCCTCCTCCTGAAACCCTTATGTAGTCATAGCCCATCCTATACCAGAAGTCTATATCCTGAAGCAGATAGGACTTCTCATTTTCAGATGAGTAAGGAACCCATCTTTTCCTGAATAATTTCTCTACAACAGACCTTTTAATCTCTTCATCCATTAACAATTCCACAAAATAAATCTTTTCCGGTTTTTTCTTTCCACCCAAAACTTCTTTGAGACTCACAAAATCGGGTTCAGGATTTCTTACAGGATTTATCATTATCATTTTCACCCCACCTTTGTTAAAAATGAATGACACAACCTTTCTTGTTTTCTATTATCTCGTAAGCAAAATTTTTCACCTTATACACCCTGCATTCTACTTACTTTTCTTATATTCTTCTGGATATCCACGGAGACCTTTCCTGTGAGCAATAAACCTTCCTTTCTATCTTGTTTTACTACATCAGGTAAACATTATACATTACATTGTCTATTAACGCTACTCCATGTTGAAGAAATGTATTAAATCTGTTATAATCAATAAGTTATGAAAATTTATCAAAACCTTCTTTTTGCTGATGAGACAAACCCTGCACAATCTGTGATAAACATCAGATTGGATTTTGCTTCTCATTTCCCGGAATGGATGCAAAAAGAGTTTGCAGGTATAGCCCTATGGCAGTTTGTCTGTGCATTCTTTTTCATCCTGCTCGGGCTGGTATTAAAAAAGATATCAGACAACATATTTGAAAAACGGATTATACCCCTTTTTAAAAAAACTCATATTGAATTTGACGACCTGTTCTTTCAAGCATTAAGCAAGCCTTTCGGATTTTTGCTCCTTCTCGCCGGAATTGGCGGGGCAATGGCAGTGTTGCCCTTACCTGATAAACCGGATATAAACGGTTTCGTGTTCGGGACGCTAAAAATCCTTATTGCCTTTGACTTTCTCTGGTTTCTGTTCAGACTTGTGGATATCGCAACAAAATACCTTACACATCTTGCCGAGCGTACGGAATCAAAACTTGACGAACAACTGGTTCCTTTTGTAAACAGAGCACTGAAAATAACGATAGGGATTATAAGTTTTTTGTGGATAATTCAGTTACTCGGTTACAACATTTCCAGTTTGCTTGCCGGGCTCGGTATAGGCGGACTTGCCGTTGCACTGGCTTTGCAGGATACACTTTCCAACTTTTTTGGTTCCATCTTTATCTTTATTGACAGACCTTTTATGGTGGGAGACTGGATTAAAATAGGAGAGGTGGAAGGTATTGTTGAAGATGTAGGATTTCGTTCAACACGCATAAGAACATGGCCTGCGACGCTTGTGTCTATACCAAACAAAACTGTTGCCAATGCAACAATTGACAACTGGTCAAAGATGCCTAAAAGAAGAGTCTCACAGGTAGTTGGCGTTACATATGAAACAACAGCCGCCCAGATGGAAAAAGCAGTGGCATCAATCAGAGAAATAATCACCGATGATTCTGACATTGACAAGGAATTCTTTGTTGTACGCTTCACAGAATTCGGAAATTCCAGTCTAAACATTCTTGTCTATTACTTTACAAAGGCCACGGTTTTTGCTGAACATCTGGAGGTGAAGGAGCGGATAAATCTTGCAATAATGAGAAAACTCAAGGAACAGGGACTTTCCATCGCCTTCCCAACTATGTCACTTTACATAGAAAACCAGGACAAGAAAGTAGACAGCATATTAAATTCCGGGAAAAAGACAAAAAAAGCGAATGACGAAGAGAACCTTCCATTTTAAAAAACCTTGACATTTTTCTTTTTTGAGGTATATTTTTATATTCCATTAAAATTAACAGGTTAAAACCTCTCACTTTTCGGGCGTACCAAGGGAAAAACAATAAATCAATTTCCCGCGTAAGAATCGTCCGCACAAGCAGAGTAAAGGAGATATTATGCCGACGTATCAGTATGAATGCACAAAATGCGGATATACTTTTGAAAAGTTCCAGAAAATGACTGACGAACCTGTAAAAAAATGTCCCAGATGCAAAGGGAAGGTAATCAGAATTATAGGTACTGGCGGTGGATTTATCTTTAAGGGACCGGGTTTTTACACAACCGAGTACAGAAGTGAAGAATATAAAAAGAGGGAAAGAGAAGAGAAACAGCCGGTAACAACAGGGAACGTAACATCATCTGCCAATTCAACTGATTCAACTTCAAAGTCAGTCACTGCTGCCAGCAAAAAATAATTTATTTCTTTCCGTAAATCTGCTATAATATACAATTGTATTCCGGCGTAGCTCAATGGTGGAGCAAGCGGCTGTTAACCGCAAGGTTGTAGGTTCGAGTCCTACCGCCGGAGCTTGTCTCTTCTTGAGATAGGACTCGAAGGGAGCGAAGTCAGGGATTGCGATGTGTAAGAGCAATCCCAGCGGGTGGCCGACCCGAAGCGTTTTGAAAGCTGAGCGGCGCCGAGTCCTACCGCCGGAGCTTATTGTTTATTTATACTGATGCTCTACATTTCCCCTTTACCTTTTCATACACCTCATGTTTCATCATGGTTAAAACAATTCTTTTATTATTACGGGAAATTTTTTATCCCTAAGAGAGCTGCAATTTTTGCAGGCACATCAGTAAGATGATTCACCCCCATAAAAGTTTCTGCACCCGGACCAAATGCCAATATGGGTACAGGAACAGCACTGTGTCCTCTGGTTGTCCAGCCAACTGTTACATCCTTACCATCAAGCGTCCCTCCATTTATACCCAAACCGCCGCATTCATGGTCAGCGGTTACTACCACCAGCGTTTGCTTGTTCTTCAAAGCAAAGTCCAAACCGACCTTCACTGCCTCATCAAAAAGAATGGTTTGAAGAACTGTATTGTCCATATCATTTGCATGACCTGCCCAGTCAATCTGTGAGCCTTCAATCATAAGAAAAAAACCCTTTTCACATTTACTCACGATGGAGATAGCCTTTTGCGTCATTTCTGCCAGACTCGGTTCAGGGTTAAAAGATAAAGCCCCTGATGCAAAAAGCCCCAGAAGATAGTCTGTTTCAGCCGCCAACATTCCCTTTTTTGTTTCTACGAAGGTGTAACCAATCTCTTTGGCTCTGGATATCAGGTCTTGCTCGTCTTTCCTTTTACTTATAGGGTTGGATTGCGGCAGAAAGTACTGTTTACCGCCCCCGAGCAAGATATTCACCCTGTTCTCAAGATACTGTACTGCTATTGCCTGTTCATCATTTCTCAATTTTACATGGGAGGCAAAACCTGCAGGAGTAGCATGGGTAATGGTGGAGGTAGCAACCAGCCCTGTTGCTAAGCCCTTAGATTTGCATACCTCCATAATGGTAGGCAGTTTTTTCCCGTCAGGGCTCAGAGAAATCATGCCGTTGTCAGTTCTATATCCTGTTGCCAGTGCTGTTACAGCCGCTGCTGAATCTGTAACAAGTGAAGTGGAATATGTATACAGTAGTCCTGTTACCGGCATCCGTTCCATATGCAGCCGGCCTTCCGCCCCATGTGATTTTATACGGGTAATTGCAATCTGGGATATTCCCATACCATCGCCGATAAACAGGATGACGTTTTTTACCTGGGCATCCGATTTAACCAGAGGTAACAGAGTATTTTTATTCTGGGGGAAAATAAATTTTACAGATAAACAAATGACTGCAATAAGCACCAGCAAAGTTGTTTTCTTACCATACCCTTTATCTTTAAGCACTGCTCTCTGTTTTTGAAATGGACCTAAGAGAAACATTTAACTGAGCCCTCCGCGGTATAGATAAAATCAGATAATAGAAGATTTTTAGAGAAGATACTGATTTAACCTATTTTTGCATCTCTCTTACAACCTGAATCACACTGTCAGCCATATATTCAAGCTGTTCCTGTGTTAACGGATACAAAGGTAGATGCGTAAACCTGTGCAAAAAGACCTCTTCTGCATTGGGACAGCTCTTTTTCATAGCCTCTACGTCATATCCGAGCTGCTTAAGAAAAGAAAAACGATAAAGGGGTGCGAAATGCGGTATCTGAGTTACCCCTTTTAATGCTATCTTTTTCTTGAAATCCTGAATATCCCCTTTTAGTCTGTCCGGTTCTAATTGAAAAAGATAAAGGTGGTAAGTACCTTTTATCTCGTCTGTATCCAGAAGTTGCGGGACAATACCCTCTATCTCCGAGAACCTGTTGGTCAGATATTCTGCATTTTTTCTTCTAACCTCAATTATCTTATCCAGCCTTCCCATCTGGTTTAACAGAGCAACTGCCTGTATCTCTGTGGAGGAATGATTACCGGCAACTGAGTAGTGTCCACCTTTACCCTTTAAAGCTATTACGTCATATAACCACTTGTCTATAGGATTTGATATGTCAAATCCGCCAAAACGTGAATGCGGAAGGTATTCTCCGTATTCTGTATTCGTAACCAGCAACCCACCTTCTCCAAGTGAATTAACATTTTTCACTTCATGTAAACTGAACGAACCGAAGTGGCCTATTGTTCCTATTTTCTTCCCTTTGTAACTTGCTCCCAGAGCATGGGCAGAATCCTCTACAACCATCAGGTCATATTTCTCTGCCAGTTCCATTATAGGGTCCATATCTACAGGATAGCCCCCTATATCCACAGGGATGATTGCCTTTGTTTTTTTTGTTATTTTTCTCTCCACATCTTTAGGGTCAAGATTTATGGTTCTTGGGTCTATATCCGCCAGTACTACCTTAGCACCAATATGCAGCGGATAATTTATTGTGGAAAAAAAGGTGATAGCTGGTGCTATTACCTCGTCTCCCGGTTTCAGACCACTGAATTTAAGACCTATTTCAAACCCTGCCGTGGCATTGGTTAAAAGACAGGCATACTTAACGTCTAAATACTTTTTAACCTCTTCTTCCAACCTTTTTACATTTGTCCCTAAACTCAGTTTACTGGCAAATCTACCTTTTTCTTTTAGATTTTCAATCTCTTTTCTTACTTTTTCTAACTGTCCCTTATAAGATTCTTCATCACCGCCTGGCTGTATTAAAAACCTGATTATTTCTATTACCTCCTCCGTCCTTATATTTTCTCCTACAGCCGCCCATGGCACCTTAGTCTCACCTGTGTCATACCTGAAATCAGACTTTACTTTTTTACCGTTCATATATCCCCCTTATGTCATAAACTTTCTAAATTTACTAATTCACACTGTTATCTTTCTATTCATACTTTCTGCAATTATGATATATTATTTCCTTAAAAAAAGTCAAACGACAAAAATGAATACAGAAATATTTAGAGACTAAGGTTTAATTTGAAAAGTTTTTCAGGATGTTTTAAAATGGAGGTATGATAAATGTTGGTATAGTTGGGTATGGATATGCAGGGAGGTATTTTCACTCTTACCTTATAAATCTTGCAGAGGGTTTAAACCTAAGTGCTGTTGTTTCCCGCTCTCCGGAGAGAAGAGCACAGGCACAGAATGACCACCCCGGTATAAAGACCTACGAAACGCTGGATATGCTGATAGAAAATCAAGATATTCAAATGGTCGTAATTGCCACGCCTCACAGTACACACAGAGATTTGTCTATCAAATCTATGAACGCTAAAAAACACGTAGTGACTGATAAGGTTATGTGTATGAATGGAAGAGAAGCGACGGAAATGATTGAATCTGCACGTAGGAACAAGGTTGTGCTCAGCGTTTTCCAGAACAGAAGGTGGGACTGGGATTTTTTAACGGTGAAAGACGTTATAAACAAAGGTATCATAGGCTCACCATATAGAATAGAAACAGGAATATTCAGTTATAGTAAAAACCCGGGAGGGTGGCGTGGCATGAAAGAGATGAGCGGAGGAATCCTTTACGACTGGGGTGCACATCTTGTAGACCAGGGCATGATACTCGGCAATTATAAGATAGAATCAGTCTATTGTGAAGTTCAATATGTGGAGGAAATAAAGGGTTCTGATATAGGTAATTTTGGAAGGCTGGTAATGAAGTTTAAAAGCGGATTAGTTTACGAGATTCAGATATCTAACCGTGCAGTTTATCAGAAGCCGAGGTGGCTGGTATTCTCTGAAAATGGGGTTTTGTATAAATATGGCTTAGACCCTCAGGAAAAGTATATGATAGCAGGTGACATTGATGCAGCCTATGAGCCGGAGGAAAATTATCCACGTATAAAAAAAAGTGTAAATGGTAAATTTGAAGAGATGGTGTTAACTCCCGTAAAAGGAACGTGGAAGTCTTACTATAACAACATATCAGACGTACTGAATGAAGGAGATGAACTGATTGTGAAGCCCGAAGAATGTAGAAAATGCATGTATGTTTTTGATGCAGCTATGAGGTCTGCAAAAACCAATAGTGTGGTAAAACTTTAGACTTCCGGGTTTACTGTTGCACAGGAGGTGAGAGAAAATGACAGACTGTTTTTATCATACGGGAAGACCAGCAGTAGCAAGGTGTAAACAGTGCGGAAAACCGTTATGTTCTGAATGCCGCATTATAAAACTGGAAGGGATTTTCTGCAGCGAGAAGTGCTATGAAACCTACAAAATTTTCGCTGAGAGGGCTGAGGAGCTCGAAGCAAAAAAGTCTAAAAATTCGGGTATAAACTCTTTTGTAAAACTGATTATCTTCCTTGTGGTTCTTTTTATCCTTTACCTCATTATAAAAAGATTTATTTAAATGGGCTATTGTAGATTTTGGTAGTTCCTGCATCCTGAATTTTTGCCTAAGGGAGCCTCAGTCTTTTCTCATACCTCTACCATTTCATAATTCTTATGGAAGTTTTATAATGACCGTCTTTGCTTGACAGACAGGGAAATTTCTGGTAAAACTTCAGGGTAAATCTGACAGGAGGAATATAATAGATGCGCAGGGAAAAATTCACAGTGGGTGAAAAAGGAAGTATTGAAGAAAATATAGAAAGGTTGCAGAGAGAACTGGGCGAGGCTTTTACCACAAAAGGGGCTCCAGATATAAAAGAAGATTCCACGGGGGAAAAAAAGGAGGATAAAAAAACTATTGCTAAAGAAAAACCCGTTAAAGCGCCTCAACGGGAGAAAGAAAGTCCGAAATATGTATATAAACTTCAATATGACTATCACAAAACCTCAGAACAACAATTTAACATATTTAAAAGTTCAAAATTTTATATCACCTTTCTGGGCATCATGGCATTCGGCATTATTGTCTTAAAGGCCCCTATATTCAAATATACAACACCTTTCCGTCCTGACAATGACCTTCCACAAATAGAGGTGGGATTTAGATATTACAACAACATATTCGGTAAACAAACCCGAACAGAAACGGTTGTTAATATAGGTGAGGAAATAATAATAGTCCCTCTATCAATGTCCAGATGGGTCAATATGAGTAAAGAAAAGAAACTGATGGTTTTAAAATATCATCAGAAATAAGATATTTTCTTTGATTATCAGAGTAAAGGTTATGAAACAAGGAAGAGTTTTAAGTTAAAACAGTTTTTTTCAAAATCTAATGGGGGATATCACTGAATAAAACTTTCAAACACATGGCCATGTGGGTATGGCCGCAATCAATTTTGGAAGAAGAACCGCACAGAATGGTAAGCCGTCTCAGGGATGCACATGTGGATATAATCATTCCCTACGTATGCGGCCACCGAGCAGTAGACCATTACAGTGAAGCGACAAACACCCCTGCCTTCTACAATGAACGTCTGCACCTTATCATAGAGGAATCGCACCGCGCCGGATTAAAAGTCCACGCATGCTTTGACGAACTAAACGCCTATCCTGCAATGCCGGTGTACGGGTTACGGCAGAGAAGGAAAGACGGGTCATACGGCAGTATCCTCTGCCCCGCCAATCCTGTTGTGTCAGATTTTGTACTTGAGAGACTCCGTTGGACAATTACCGAATTTGATTATGATGGAATCAATCTTGAAGACGGGTACATCTTCAACAATTATACCATCTATGACCCGGCACACCAGTCAGGTGAGAGATTCCGGGTGGTTCCGGTATGCTACTGCGATTACTGTAAGAAACACGCACCCATAGAGGAACCGGAATGGGATGCATGGAAACAGGAACGTTTAACAGACCTGATAAGTAAGGAAGCAGCTGTGATACATTCGTTGAAACCCCGCATGCCCTTTTCGGTTGCGGCCCGTATGCCGTACGACAGGAACTTTTACACACCGTATAAAAAAGATGTGCCTTATTACGACGACTGGAAATTTTGTCAGAGCAGAGATTCGTTCAGTGCCGACTGGGCGGAATGGCTGCGCCTGAGACATATTAATTTTGCCTGCCCAATGTCGTACTTTCATTCACCTCGCATGGTAGAGATAGAGACCATGGAATGCAGACACCTGATTCCGGACGCACGCCTGAAAATATGGATGGGATTGGGACTGGGCGAAATTACTGCAAGAGTTGAAGAAAATCCTGCTGCACAAAATGACGCCCGGAATGTAGAAATCCTCCTGAGGGAACAACTGCAAATGGGACAGGAAAATGTGGTTTTTTTCTGCTACCAATACATGCAGGACGACCACATTCCTATGCTGGCTCGCTTCCGGTAAATCTCATAGGAAAACCCTGAACCGAAGTTCCTCTGAAAAAAGGCAGTGTTCGGTAAAAAGAGGGCAGTCATTCTTTTATTTATTTTTCACTGCTTGTCTCTTTTGCATAAATTTTTTAAAAACCGCAGAGATATCAGGATTGTTAAGTACATCATTTAACCCGCAGACCATCAACATTCTTGAACCGCCTTTGAGTATAGCCCGGAGTTCACTTTCCACCTTTTCCTGGGATTTATAAGGAAAGCGCGGGCGTTTTATGCTATCATAATAACCTATAAAGGCTACACCATTTACATCCTTCCAGTATTTTTTCTCATCTTTTTTTATTACTTCTGAATACTGTTCTATTCTTAACGGGTCCCAGTAAAAATACCAGGCTGCGGTCTGCCCGCAGTAGTCCATTTTTAAACGGTTGCCGTAAAGCGGTTCAGGCAGATATACAGGCCAGATGTGGTTAAAGGTTTTGGCTTTCGGATTAAGACTGTGGACATAATCTACAAGGGCATTATTAAATTCCACAAGGCTTTGGAGAGAAAATTCCTGCCATCTCTGTTCATCTGGTTCTATCTTATTCCGAATGCAGTAATCATTGTAAAGTTTGAGACTATCAGGACAATGGCAGTCATAATAGTTCTGGTACCCTATTGCATCAAAGGAGATGCCGGCAATCCCTTCAAGTTTCATATACTCTTTAATCTTAATTTTTAAAGCCTCAAGCACCTTAGGATTATGGAAACAGAGCAGGTCACTGACCAACACCTCTTTGTTGTATTTTTTTGTAAAAAGATTCTTCTCCGGTTCTCCCCCCCATTGATAAACTCCTTGAAGGCTGTTATTCTCTCTTTCCATCTTTTCTATCGCCTTTATCTGTTTCTCAGTAACCTTCCAGTTTTCCGGTTTTTCAATCTTATTCCGATATTCAGGTTCATACCTTTTGAATACCTCCCCTTTAAGAAATTTCTTAATCGCCTCCTGTTCTTCACTGAGTTTTTGCATTGGTGGCTCTTCATCTGGGAAGGCACTATTCCATAAACCCGGGTTTATTGTTATGATAGGATAATAGTTAATGTTGTACTTGTTGTAAAGAGCAATAAACTTTTCTGAGGGAGGCCCTGCAACATCAGTAACACCTATCTCAGCAGCCTTCTTTACAAATTCTTCATCGTAAACAGCACTGAAAGCAAATAGTCTGTTGAATTTAGGAAGATTATCCTTAAAGATAATTTTTGCATATCTGTCAGGGAGATGGCAGTTTTTGACTCCAAGGAACGGCCACACCCAGTACTGGTTTTCACCGCCTTTCCTGTCCCGGTAAACCCTGCCGAGATGACTGCCCCATATATCACCACTTTTTGGGGGACAATCCCCGGATGTAAATGGTTCAAGGGCCTTCCATGGAATTGCCACCTCAATACTCCAGCCTCTGTCAGTATCATGTGGTGCATTAAGTGTCCCGTCAATGTGGACTGCACTTAAAAATCCCTGACATCTCCATGCTACATCAGGAAAACGGTCTCTATTACCCCACAAGTCATTGGTAAATCCTTGTTTGTACCAGGCATCAAAAAGGTTGTTACATGGACTGATGTGGAACTCAACATAGTTGCTTCCGTCTCCATCCGGGTCTATGAAGATTTTTGCAAAACTATCCATTGTCATTATGAGTGATTCAGTCTGTACCCACGGGGAAAGTTCGCTGCGGTTGGGAAAAAGACCTTTTTTTATCTCTTCAGGAAGACTTCCGTCCCTTATGGGCCAATAGCAGGATATATCATAACGTTCAAAATAGAATCCCACATACAGGTATTTGTCATCCCATATTACCTTACCTTCTGTAAGAAACGGCGGGGCAGAACCGTCAGTAATACCGTAGAATGTTACCGATGGTACCTCCCTCCAGATGTTTTCATTCAGCCTGCCATCAATTACTATATTTTCATCTGTTTTATAAACTATATACTCAGTTTGTGCAGGTGCCAGTTTTGACGTTTTTGCTCCGATAGTATAGTCTTTCTGTTCACCTACAGCAGATTTTAAGAGAAATATAAACATCAGTAAAAATACTCCTACAGGTAAAATTTGCATCTTTATTTTTTCTGACTTTCTCATTTGACCTGTCTCCTTTGCATCATGTCTTTTCACTTTTTATCTTTTTTATCACAGCCTCAGCAATTTTTTCACCTGCTCGCTGATAATCCTCTCTTGTAAATATAAATTGCCCTGCTCTTGTATATGGAACTTCAAATGTGATTCCCGGGACTTTAAGCCCTCTGATAACAAAGTCTCCTACCCTGGCAGTATTCCAGCGTGATACGTATCTGTCGCTGCGGAAAAACCTGTCCGCAATAAGTTTCGTTGAGCCGAGCGCTGACTGAAAAGCATCAATCCACGGACGGTGATTAACATCCGGCAGACCGTCATCTCCAATATCCCTCAAAAAACAATAAATTCCGTTTATTTCAGAGATTCCGGGTGCGTGGAAATCTATCACCAGAGAGGGTTTGCAACGACTGCTCCATCGTATCATATCATTCTGTATACAACCCACTTCATAGCGCATAGGTTGACTGCTGATTTCAGAACGAATCTCTTCTGGAAGTATCCCTGAACCCCATGCACGATTAAAATCGTATGGGAAGCTATCCTTACCGTAATGTCCGGAAAGTATACCATCCAGATTGACAAAAGGAACTGCCCAAACAAGGGGAGCATCTTTATCTGCAGATGCCATCCCACGTAAAAAACCGTCAAGCACCCATGAACCTGGTGTCTCTCCTGAGTGTTGACGGGCAAGACAGTATATTCCATGGAGTGCGGAATCCCGAGAACCATTTTTATTACTCAGCCGCTGTATAAGATTGTTCTGCAGGGTAACTCCAATGTTGTCAATTCCAAAAGGCGGAGAGATTGAACCTAAAAGGCGGCCTAACTCACGCATCCCATAGGGATAAGAAAGGGCAACATTCACCGCACCCTCATTCCCTGGAACTGTCCATGAGACTACAGGCTGTCCGTCTGCCAGTTCCTCAATTTCAATCTGTGAAACACGCCTCCACTCTCCTTGCTCTGTTTCAAAAACAGGATAAAAATCTTTCTGCCTTCCTCCAAGGAGACAGTCTACGAAATGCAAGACGCACCTGATTTTTTCAGGGACAGGTTTATGCCGGACCTCGATACGGAAGAAAAACCACATTGCCTCAGGTCCACCGGCAGGAGAAGGAGTAAAATGAACCTCAGGAATGTTTATATCTGAACGGATATTTAATACACAGGCATTTCCACCAGGGAGGTCTGTCGATACCTTGATTATATCATGTAGAGTAGACATTTCCACCTCCTAAATCCCCCTTGAATTCCCCCTTTGTCAAAGGGGGATACATTGTGGATTTATCCATAAACACTCTCCTTTTTGGTTTTTATCCGCATTAATTTCAGCAATATGCCACTGGAAATGACAAACAGAAATAATTTAATATTATCTTACCTGTTTTTACAGGTAGTTTTTAGATGTTGTCTTCGGTATCATTGTATAGTGGTACTTCCAGTCGTAATTGACTGTATGTTTATAACGAGTTATGGTCTGTTCGGTTTCAGCAATCTTTCCGGTATGAGTTGTAACCGGTCGTGCGGTTGTAACCATCCAGTTTAATAAATCAGATTGCAACTCCTCTATTATCTGCAGACAGTCAGTATCAAAATAACGGTTTTTCTTCTCCCATGGGTCTTCTTTCAAATTGTAAAGCTGCCCGTATCCGTTCGGATATTCCTCAGCAAACATCTCTTTCGGATACCATACCAGCCTCCAGTCACCTTTACGTATACTTTTACTCCATGAAAACTCCGTAACAGCTATGTCACGTACAGGTCCTTTCTCACCCCTTAACAGATGCCCTATATCTCGCCCATCAGAAGTCTCCAGTTCAGGCAAACCACATAGACCTGTCAGAGTCGTTCCCACATCAATATTTTCTACAAGTTCATCAGATACGTATCCGCTTTTAAAATGTTTAGGCCACCTCCAGATGGAAGGAACACGGGTTATGGCATCATGACATATTCCAGGAGCCTTTTCCATTAAATCGTGTTCTGCGGCATAGTCACCGTGGTCGCTGGAATAAACCAGAATAGTGTTGTCTGAGATATTGTTTTCATCCAGCCACTGCATAAGTTTTCCTACAGCATGGTCAACATGGCTGATATTACCCAGGTATCCATGAAGTTTACGTAAACGTCCTGCCTCAAAGGTCTTTGGTTCAAAGAGCGTCCATCTGCCGCTACGGTAAGCATCTTTCATAACTTTTATATGGGGTGCCTCGTGAGGGTCATCGTTATCAGCATTGGGCGGCAGTTTAAGGTTTTGCTCCTCATACAGGTCCCAGAATGGTTGTGCCGGTGTATAACACTGGTGAGGTTTTGGAAAACTTACATGGACAAAAAAAGGGTTGCCAGTTTTTTGTGCCTGCTGCATAAATTCAACCGCCTTTCTTACGAGCCACCCCTCCTGCCCGTCATCAAAACTGACCTTTGACGGCCTGCCTTCAATAGTCTGTACACCCCGCATACCAAATTCATTCATAGCAGCATGGTCTTCAAGATTGGTCAGTCCGCGCTCCTGAAGATATGAGGCGTATTCTGGAGAACGACCACCGATGCTGGCCCCAGTTGTATCATGAAACATATCACAGACATCTTCAATCCAATATTCCGGACAGTGTATTTTCCCGAGTGCTGCTGTGGTATAGCCGTGGTTACGGAAATGCTCAATAACAGATGGTAATCCTCGGGGATTAGGACCTGACAATCCATAGTAGCCGTGGTTGTGACAATACTGACCTGAGAAGAAAGAAACTCTACTCGGAGTACAGATAGGGCTTTGTGTGATAGCGTTGCTGAAACGGACTCCGTCGGCAGCAAGAGAGTCAAGGTTTGGAGTTATAGCATCGGTAAGTCCTGTATGTCCGAGACACTTAGCGTTGTGCTGGTCAGAGAGTATAAACAATACATTTGGCTGAGCATTCATATCGTCCTTCCTCCTTTATGATTTCTTTACAGCATCAGATTTAACTGTTAGATGCATTTTGTCAACACCTTCATCAACAAAATACTGCTGGTTCAATAAAACCTCAATTCTCAGTCTATTTTATACGCAACAATTATATGCTGTCAATGTATTGGTATTATATACAAAAATGTTCTCGTTGGTAATGACAAAATAGAGAAAATTAATGAAGCAATGGTCCCAATAGAAATTAAAGCAGTGCCTCAACAAAAAATTCAGCAGTTTCTTTTATTACTGTCTTCTCGGATGATTCAGTAGTAAAGGTATGCCCGCCCTCGTCAAGTATAAATATACGAGGGAAAATAGCATTTTTGTGAAAAGACTCAAAGTATGCAAGAGAATGGCTGAGAGGCAGGGTTGCATCATCTTTAGTATGCACTATCAGGGCACTGCCTCTATAGGAATCCGCATATTCTAAAGGGTCTACGGCATTCAGTGACTCAAAGAATTTTATGCCAAGGTGGTGCCCCATTCCAGGTGGATATATCCTGCCTTTCTCCTGTAAAGCCTTTCTAAGTTTCTTTGTCAGTATCCTTTCCTCAATTATACTGGGATACGCAAGCGGGGACCACAAAGCGAGAGCTTTCGTTCCATACACAGAGGCTGTGAATGAAGCCGTTACTGCTCCCATTGAAAGACCAAGGATACCAAGACACCCACTCTTAATTTTCTTGTCTTTCTTTATAAATTCAATTGCCTTCTTCCCGTCGTTCATTTCAGTATGCAGACTCATATTCTGAAACTTTCCCTCACTATCTCCTGAACCCATAAAGTCAAATCTGAATGCAGCTATTCCCCTGTCAACAAGAGACCGCGCCATTTTTACAAAAATAAAGTGGCTCTCTGCTTTGCTTCCCGTAAAACCGTGAAACATGACGACTGCAGGATAAGGGACCTTTACTTTTTCTGGAATATGCAGAACACCTGAGAGGTTATACCCCCCGCTTTTAAAGACTACGTTTTTCTCCATTTTTCTCCTTTAACGGCTTCTATAACATCATAAACCCCTATTAAGCCAAGACATTCCTTCCCCCTGCAGTTTTCCCTTTTCACGCTGCTGCATGGACTACAATCCAGCCCTTTGTAAACTATTTTAACATTTTTGCCACATGGAGCCCATATTGATGGTGAGGTCGGTCCGAAGATAACAACTGAAGGGATACCAGAGATAGCAAAAAGATGAGAGATACCCGAGTCATTACCAATGTAAAGTTTCGTCCTCTGAAGATAACCCATCAGTTTATTCATATCCGGAGAATATATAATCTCTTCATCTTTCAGGTTACTCTTCCAGAAATCAACCATATAATCTTCGGCATAACCGAGTAAAACATAGCCTGTATTCTCCAGTGACAGATATCTGTAAACCTCAAGGAATTTCTCTTTATCCCAGTTCTTATGAATGCTTCCACTACCAGGGTGTATGACAAAAAACTCTTTTTTTTCAGATAAACTGACCTTTATATCGGGTCTCTCTACGACAAAATTGGCAATATTCCTTACAGGTTCCAGAAGATAAAGGACAATATGCTTTTTGATATTCACGGGATTTACAGAGTGAATAATTATTTCCCCCTTAAAGGATTTTTTTAGAGCGAGTGAAAAAGGTTCTTCAGTTTCAGAATAAGAAAGAATGATATCAAATTGTGCAAGATAACGGCTGACAGTATCCTCCTGTTCACCAGCAAAAAGAGGGAGTAGAAAACTTCCATCCGAAGGAATAAAACCATCAATATCTCCATACCGCAAAAGCAGTTCCCCGTAACGACTGTTTCCCGCAAGCGTTACGGAATAACCACTTTTTTTAAGTGAATGCAAAACAGGCAGTGTTAATACTGAATCACCCAGTGCTCCATATCTTATAACAAGTATTTTTTTCATCTGTTACCTTTCATTGATTTATAGTATAATATTTTGAAAGGAAATGAAAAAGGGGACAGGCTGCTTTTTGTTTTCTTTTATAAAACTGTGAGAGATATAAAAGAATCCAACTGTTTTAGGAAATGTTCTAAGATTTATTAACAAATACAAAAGTAGCCTGTCCCCTTTTTAAAATTTACAATGGTATGTCAAAAAAAGTGTGTGAAATATGGACGAAAACCACAAAACTGATTTTATCAGAGAAATAATAAGAGAAGATATCGCTGCGGGGAAATATGATGGGAAGGTGCATACCCGTTTTCCGCCCGAACCCAACGGTTACCTGCATATAGGACACGCCAAAGCGATATGCATCAGTTTCGGTATGGCTGATGAATTTGGTGGCAGGTGCAACCTGCGTTTTGACGATACAAATCCTACGAAGGAAGAAGAAGAATACGTAAGTTCCATAAAAAAAGATATACGGTGGCTGGGATTTAACTGGGAAGGAAGAGAATACTACACATCGGACTATTTTGAACGTCTCTATGAACTTGCGGTGAAACTCATAAAGAAAGGGAGTGCCTTCATCTGTGACCTCACCGCAGAACAGATAAGAAAATACAGGGGGACACTCACCGAACCCGGAAAAGAAAGCCCTTACAGAAACCGCACCGTAGAGGAAAACCTGAGACTGTTTATAGAAATGCGTGAAGGGAAATATCCTGACGGTGCTAAGGTTCTGAGAGCAAAAATAGATATGTCCTCACCGAACATTAATATGCGCGACCCGGTGATGTACCGGATACTTCACAGTCCGCACCACCGCACAGGTAATAAGTGGTGTATCTATCCTACCTACGACTGGGCACACGGGCAGTCAGACTCAATTGAGAAAATCACACATTCTATCTGCACACTGGAATTTGAAGACCACAGGCCGCTCTACGACTGGTTTATAGAACAACTCGGGATACACCACCCCCGGCAGATAGAATTTGCCCGTCTGAACCTTACCCATACGGTTATGAGCAAACGCAAACTTCTGGAACTGGTTAATGGGAAATATGTGTATGGATGGGATGACCCCCGCATGCCGACAATATCAGGCATGCGTCGCAGAGGATATACTCCCACGGCAATCCGCAACTTCTGCTCGCGTATAGGAGTCGCTAAAACAGAGAGTACTGCTGACATAGCACTGCTGGAACATTTTGTCAGGGATGACCTGAATAAAAAGGCCCTAAGGGTTATGGGGATTTTGAATCCTTTAAAGGTTGTCATAGAAAATTATCCGGAAGACAGAATAGAAGAAATTGACGCAGTGAACAATCCTGAAGACCCCTCGGCAGGAACAAGAAAAATACTATTTTCCAAAACCCTGTACATTGAAAAAGATGACTTTATGGAAGTCCCTCCCAAAAATTTCTACAGGCTGGCGCCGGGACGAGAGGTAAGACTCCGATATGCATATTTCATCAGGTTCGCCGGTCTGACTAAAGACACAAACGGAAACATCACGGAACTCCATTGCACTTACGACCCCGCTACCAAAGGTGGAAATGCACCTGACGGGAGAAAGGTAAAAGCCACACTGCACTGGTTGTCCTCCGCCCACGCCATACCTGCAGAGGTCAGGTTATATAATTATCTCTTTACGAAAGAAAACCCCATGGATGTACCAGAAGGGCAGGACTTTAAGAAAAATCTCAATCCCTCTTCATTGGAAATACTTGATAACTGTTATGTGGAACCCTCTCTTATCAAGGCACAATCAGGAACGGTTTATCAATTTGAGCGGTTGGGTTACTTCTGTGTTGACTCTGCAGATACAAACAAAAAACTTGTTTTCAACAGGACCGTGACCCTGAAAGACAGGTGGGGGAAAATACAAGAGAAAAATACGGACAGATAAAATGCACTATATCGTGGAAAAAGAACGAAGAACGCCAGTTTGCTCAGGATATGATGTGGCAGTCATCGGAGGAGGTATTGCAGGGGTTGCAGCAGCAGTAGCATCAGCAAGAAACGGGGCTAAAACGTGTATTATTGAAAAACAGTATGCCCTGGGAGGACTTGCTACTCTTGGCAATGTCGTTGTATATCTTCCTCTCTGCGACGGACGCGGGAATCAGGTTATAAAGGGACTCGGTGAAGAACTGTTGAAACTTTCCATCAGTGACGGTTACAGTTCAGTACCTGAGAGTTGGGAGAAAGGGGAAGATAAAACTCAAAGGATTAAAAACAGATTCAGTGTTCGATTTAATCCTGCCTCCTTTATCCTTGCACTTGAATCCTTCGTACTCGGTAGTGGCGTGAAGATTATGTACGATACGAGGTTCTGCGGTATAAAAAAACAACAAAATTTTATAACCCACGTCATAGTGGAAAATAAGGAGGGACGCTCTGCCATTAAATGTAAAACTGTTGTTGACGCTTCGGGAGACGCAGACGTCTGTGCTTCTGCTGGCGAACAAACAGTTTCTCTGGATACAAATGTACCAGCAGGATGGTTTTTCTGCTTGGAAGACGGCAGCCTTGCATTACACCCAATATCTGAAAGATACGATGCTTCAGGAAATACTGTCCCCGGTGGCAAAAAGGGTTTTTCAGGCGTAATAGCGGAAGACATTACAAGGCAGGTATTGATGACCCGTCAGATTTACAGGGAAACATTGAAAAGTCTGAAAAAAGGGAAAAGCAGTCTATTTCCCGCGTTACTTCCAACTATTTCTGGAATGAGAATGACGCGACGGCTGAAAGGACAGATAGAATTGAACGAGCAAGATGAACGCAAAATATTTAAAGATTCCATAGGGATGATAGGAGACTGGCGTAAGGCCGGACCTGTGTATTACATACCGCTAAAAGCACTTACAGCTGTAAAAACGAAAAATTTGATTACCGCTGGAAGGTGTATATCTTCCAGAAGTGCATGGGATATAACACGGGTTATCCCCGCCTGTGCGGTAACAGGTGAAGCAGCAGGTACCGCTTCTGCCATACTCTCCATTACGAGTGGAAAAAGTTTTGCTGCCATTGATGTAAAAAAACTGCAGAGACAACTTAAAAGACAGAATGTTCTGGTAGATACACCTGTTCCCGTTTAGAACGCAGAACCTTTTCGTATTGACAGTAGATAAAAAAGATGTTTTAATCTTAACAAAGAATTTTATGTTTGCTCAAAGTAAGAGGTGGAAGAATAAATTTTAAAAGGAGATGAAATGGAAAAAGAAAAGCCAGGATATGATGATACACCGATTATTCCGGGTTCAAATTACCGGGTGCATGATAAGGAAAGACCTTACCCACAGGTGATATTCCCGGGTATTTCAAGTACACAAGAACAGGCAGGTATCCCCCCCTCAGATGCCAAAATACTTTTTGGCGGTAAAGACATCTCCGGTTGGGTACACTTAGACGGCCGACCTGCAGAGTGGAATCTGGAAAATGACTATATGCAGGTTTCACCAAAAACCGGTAATATCAAAACCAGACAAGAATTCGGTGACTGCCAGATGCATTTAGAGTGGGCTGCCCCAGAAAAAGCAGAAGGTGAAAGCCAGGGCAGAGGTAACAGTGGTGTTTTTATGATGGGGCTCTATGAAATACAGGTCCTTGACAGTTACAATAATGTTACGTATGCAGATGGTTCAGCGGCATCTATTTACGGACAATATCCCCCACTGGTTAATGCCTGCCGAAAACCGGGAGAATGGCAGAGTTACGATGTGGTATGGATTTCCCCAAGGTTTGAGGGAGAGAGACTTATCAGTCCATCTATTATAACCTTATTTCACAATGGAGTTCTGGTTCACCACTGTCAGAAACTTATCGGTCCCACAACTCATCGTCAGGTACTACCTTACAAACAACATCCCTTGACCGGACCGCTGATGTTACAGGACCACGGTAATCTGGTTCGCTACAGAAATATATGGTACCGTCCGATAGTTAGAGTTTAATTACAATAGAAGAACAGCGATTGAAAAGTATATAAACAATCCAGAAGTGTCCATTATTGTCGAAATTAAAGGACTGCTGACTACAGCAGGGTCAAGACGCAGTCTTCTTAAAATAATAGGCAGTAAACTTCCTATAAGATTGGCCCAAACAGCAATAAGCACAACAGAAAGTCCTATCACCAGACTGAGCATTTTTTCCCCCTGCCAGAAGTAACTCCATATGTAGAGTATCGTCCCCAGAGCAATGCCGAGAAGTAGTCCCACAAACAACTCTTTTTTTATTACGCTGAACCACTTTTTAGGTGTAAGGTCTCCTGTTACAAGTGCTCTTATAATAAGAGTAGCAGATTGTGTGCCTGTATTACCACCTGCGCCTATAAGAACAGGGATAAAAAAAGCAAGTACTACTATTTTCCCGAGAGTCCCTTCAAATGAAGAGATAACGCTACTTGAAAGAAAACCAGCAATAGCAAGTAATGACAGCCATATTATTCTTTTTCTGAACAATGAAAATGTGGAAGATGTGGTATAATTCAACTCAAAAGGAATAACGCTGGCACCTTTGTGGATATCTTCGGTAACCTCGTCCTCATATACGTCTATAACATCATCTATGGTTATAACACCAAGTAGTATATTCTGTGAGTCCACCACGGGGAGTACAATAAGATTATATTTTTTCATTATATTTACTGCTTCCTCCTGGTCTTCAGCCGCAGAGATTGAATGAAAATCCATATCCATAAGGTTTTCAACCTTCTCCGTAAGATTGGCAAGAACTAATTTTCTAAGGGTAATATCGTCCAGCAGGTGCCACTGCTCATCTACGACATAAACTATATTAACCGTCTCTGCATCCTTGCCAAATTTTCTGACATGTTTCAAGGATTGAGACACTGTCCAGTGAGAATATATTGCTATAAAATCAGGGGTCATTAACCTGCCAACGCTGTCTTCAGGATATCCGAGAAGTTTCATCGCTTCTTTTCGTTCTTCAGGAGGAAGAAGATTTAGAAGCCTCTTGGTAACTTTAGCAGGGAGTTCTTCAAAAACATCCGTTCTATCATCAGGCGGAAGTTCCAGAAAAATCTCTCTTATATGCTCATTGCTTAACTGCTTCAGAAGTGCTTTCTGTCTTTTTGAATTCAATTCGCTGAAAACCTCAGCAGCGAGGTCCCTCGGAAGGATGCGAAAGATAACAACCTTACTTGTTTCTTCAATACCCTCAAGTAGGTCCACGATATCTTGAGCAGCCCATTCGGCAAGTATTTCTTTAAGCACCCGCCAATTTTTGGATTCTATCAGTTCTTTTATCTCAGGGGTTAAAAGTTCTCTAAGCATAGTAGAAGAATTTTAACATTCCCGTGCCTTGTTTGCAAAAAAAGGGGACAGGCTACTTTTTCTAAACCATGCAGAATAACAGAAAAAAACAAAAAAGTAGCCTGTCCCCTTTTTTTGACCTTGTAATTTTAAACCGATTCTGGTAATATAAAATTTATGGATAAATATATATTTAATAACTATGGCGGCAGTTATCAGTTGAGCATAAAAACACCCGAAGACCTGAAAAAAGTACTTGACCTTGACGAAGCCCTATGGGCAGCAACAAGTCTTCCTATAGACATATTAAACACGGACAAAAAACTTTTTGAATATCTTGATACGGATAATAATGGCAGAATAAGAACCGATGAAATCAAAGATGCCGTGAGGTGGCTATTCCACGTTTTAAAGGATTTTTCGCACCTTTCTGAAGCAACGGAGACGCTCCTTCTTGATAGTATAAATACGGAAATCTCTGAAGGAAAAGTCCTTAAAGCAACTGCAAAAGTAGTCCTTTCAAACCTCGGGGAAAAAGACAAACAGAATAGAATTACTCTTTCTCAGGTAAGAAATCTGCAGGGTATCATGGCAGGTTCTGCAACAAATGGAGATGGTGTTATTACCCCTGATGCTACTGGGGACACTGAACTTTCAAAATTGATAAATCTCATAATGAAAACCGTAGGGAGTTCAAATGATGCAAGCGGAAAACCCGGTATCAATGCTATTCAGACAAATGAATTTTTTACCCAGGGGCTCCTTTACCTTGAGTGGATTGAAAAAGGTAAAATTCCTGTAGATAAAGACAAAACCGATGTTATGGTCTGGGGTAAAGATACACCAGATACATTTACCTGTCTTAAAAACGTAGAAAATAAAGTGGAAGAATTTTTCGCCCAGTGTGCGATAACAAGATTTGACGACAGGGTTAAAAACTCTCTGCAGTTGAAACAGAAAGAACTGGATGAAATGGACTTCACTGACAGAAGTATAATACTTGACAGGTTAAAAACAGCACCACTTGCTGAAATAAACAGCGAAGGGGTATTGCATCTTGATGGATATATAAATTCATTGTATGTTGATGCCTTTAAAGATTTTAAAAAAAATGTGCTGGCAAAAATCTACGGTGGCGATATAAAACAATTAACGCAAAAACAATGGGAAGAAGTGAAAAACATCTTCTCCGGTTATAGAATTTATATAGAAAGCAAAAAAGGTGAAATGGTCTCGGAAATAGAAGAATCTGAACTTAAAAAATATATACAGGAGGATTTCAAATCCAGGATAAATGCACTAATACAAAAAGACCTTGCCGTAGCTGAAAAGATAAACCATATAAGGGATATTGAAAAGATAATACTCTATCAGAAATTCCTGATGGAAATTGCCAACAACTCAACAAGTTTTGCCAGCGTTTACGACCCCGAGATACGTTCCATTTTTGAAGCAGGAACGCTTGTCATAGACGGAAAGAAGATTCCCTTCACAATATTAGTCAATGACCGTAATAAACATAAAAAAATTGCACAGCACAGTAACGTTTACCTTATGTATCTTGATATAACCAGCAAGCATAACGGGGATTCAAAATTCGGAATCGCCGCAGCTGTGACGTCTGGAGATTCAGGAACACTCAGAATAGGAAAACGAGGAATATTTTTTACCCGAGATGGGGAGGAATGGGATGCAGAGGTAACAGATATAATATTAAACCCTATAGGACTTATGGAATCTATCAAGGCACCATTCATAAAGCTTTCAGATACTATAAAAAACCAGGTGGAAAGATTTGCAAAGACAAGAGAATCTAAAATAGAGACAACTCTGGTCGCCCCTTCAGGGACAAGTGCTGTGAGAGATATTCTTGTAGGGGGGGGTGTGGCAATTGCTGCCTTAGGCTCATCATTTGCCTATATAGCAAAAGCTGTCTCTCAGGTTAAACTGGTACATTTTCTGATAACAATCGGTATAATTCTTTCTGCCATCTTATTTCCAGGTTTCATCATAGGACTTATAAAACTTAGGAGAAGAAACCTCAGCATACTCTTTGAGGCATCAGGATGTGCAATAAACGTAAGGATGAAACTGACCGTTGGACTGGGTAGACTTTTTACTTTTATCCCACCCTACCCTGCAGGTTCCCGCAAAAACAGTATGGATATTGTTGCACAACTGGCAAAAAGAATAAAAAAAACAAAAGATTTAAACTGGTCAAGGCTTTTAAAAATAGCCCTATCAACAGTCATAATCTGTCTTATCGCTGCTATTCTTATCCTATTCTTTTACCGAATACATAAAATGATACTTTATTAGAGAAAAGAACCATGAATAAAACAATCGGCAAACTTAAAAAAGGTGAACATGTTACAATAGTTGCTTTAGGAGACTCCATAACAGAAAACACCTTTCAAACACGCGGTCGAATGAACTGGGTCAGTCTTCTAAACGAGGCAATTTTTGAAGAATACGGAAATGGTATCTGCACACTCATCAATTCTGGTAAATGCGGTTCTTCTTACAGGGAATCTCTGACGCGACTGGATAGAGATGTATTACGGTTCCATCCCGATATGGTAATACTCGCTCTGGGTATGAATGATGCAGGAGAGGGTTCAGCAGGACTGCAGAAATTCAAAAAAGATGTACACACAATGATAGAGCGTATTCACAAATCATGCAGCAGCGAAATATTGATACGTACTCCAAACCCGATTGTCATAGAACCCGGTGGTCCTTATCCCAAGGGAAAGTGTCCTGGTAACGCACACGACCCTGATAACCGTCCTCTCAAACTTTATGCATCGGCATTAGTCCAGATAGCGAAAGAACTGGACTGTGAAGTTGTAGACCACTATACCCTGTGGACTGATGAAAAATATACGGTTAAATATCCTGTGTCTAATTCATGCGGTCTGTGGATAAGAATGGCTGACCGGGTTCATCCCAACTGGCTCGGACATCTGGTTTTCTATCGTGAACTGGCACCTAAGTTTGGTCTGAAATTGTATTTCCCATGGGAAGAGATTCATCAATAGAATCAACCTTTTTTCAAAAGAGACCTTCCTATGTCTTCTGCTTTTTTGATACAATCAGGGTGGGAATTCATCTCTTCCTTTTTATCCACGTGCGGACAAAAAAGTTCGTAGTTATATGATGCTCCAACAGTAGCAAAGAAGTTTTTTATTATTGCCCTTGCATTTTCAAAAAAAGCCCTTTTATCCGATGCTTCAACACACAGAAAAACACCCTTTTTTTCCTTCAGGATTTTGTATGTTTTAAAAACATACATAGCCAACCACTGGCATTGAAACCTGTCTATCATCATCTTGCACTGGGCGGTCAAACTGCCAAAGAAAATCGGGGAGGCAATAACAATAGAATCGGTCTGCTCAATGGCAGTGTAAACTTTCTGCATATCATCTTCTATCCTGCATCTGCCATCTTTTCTTATCCGCGCGCATCCCAGACAGGGTACAAAATCCATCACTCCGAGTGCAATCTTCTGCGTTTCAGCACCGCTTTCCTCTGCAGATTTCAGGCAACTGTCAAGTAAAACCTCGCTATTGCCTCCCCTTCGCGGACTGCATAGAATCCCGAGTACTTTTATTGTGGGCATCTAATTTTTTCTTCCATCCTTCATTTACCCTTCAATGGCTTCAAGAAGTGTTATAAGTTCATCCTCATGCTCAATCTCATCTTTTAAAATATCCATAGCCATGTAGTAGGTTATCTCATCCTTTTCTTTGAGAAAACTGGCTAATTTTTCATAAACCTTTATGGCACACTGTTCCCCTTCTATATTCTGCTTCAGGATAGTTACGGAACTCGGGTCATCGGGAGTCTCATAGCCACAGTTTGAAAGTTTATACCAATCCTCGGGCCTCAATACAGGAGTGCCTTCCAACTGCAAAATCCTGTCTGCAAGCATACTTGCATGTTTAAGTTCTTCCTCAGAATGCTCATTAAGTTCTTCAACTATCTGACCTCTCATAGGTCCTGTTACAAGTTTGGCTCCAAGCCAATACTGATGAGTGGAAAACAACTCGTCAGCCATTGCTTTCTTTAGCATCTCAACAATTTCCCCTATATCGCCTTTTACCAATTCTTTTCCCTTTCTTTTCATTTCATTTCCTCCTTTATTCAAAAATTTTTTTTATATCCATCCTCTCTAAAAAGTCAAAATTTCGTTTTACAAAGATGTAAATCAAGGATGTTGACTTTAAAATACAAGGTCCTTCTCGCCTTCCCACAAACCATGTATGTTACAATAGGACGCAGCGTAGATAGTCCCTTTTTTCAACGTTTTGAAACCTAATACCGCCTCCGGTAACGAATAAATCGTGCTCGTATCCACGCCCTCCTTTGAAGCACCGTGAGAAGAAAATTCTACCCTACCTATCTGATAAGGAAATTTTTCTCCTTCCGGTAAAAAATAAAGGTCTATCCATTCAATGTGATGTGCGGTTGTATTGGGGTGTGATATTTCTTTGCCTATAGATACCTTAACCCTTATGCCTTTTTCTTTGTTTATCTCCAAAATCTCTATAACGGGAACGTGTTTTTCCTTTGACCAGTCACCGGTTTGAAACATCTCTTTCATTTTTCAGCACCTCCTTTTTTGGTTATATCTTCTTTCATCCTGGAGAGTTTTAAAAAATGTTTGCGTTCTTCATTGATAATTTCATCCAGTTTTTTGTGTTGTGTTTTCTGCACAAAACTCTTCGCCTCAAGATAAAACATTATTGAATCAAGTTCCCTTTTGATACCAAAGTCCAGAGCCTTCAGGAGTCCCGAGGAAACATCTAATTCTTTCTCTACTTCAGGGGGGAAAATAAGCGCATCAGCATAAGACCTCAGATATTGGAAGTACTCATCCGGGTATGTTTCAGGAAGTTCGTACTTCGTAATTTTCCTGACCATGTCCGAAAAAATCTCCCTGTGTCTTGTCTCCTCATCCGCGAGAAAATTAAAGAGGTTTTTTATCTCATCTTTAGAACTTACCTTTGCAACTTTCCTGTAAAAATACTCTCCATTTTCTTCTATCCTTATTGCAAACTGAAACAACTCGCTCACATCAAAAAATATACCCATTGCTACCTCCTCTATACAAATTTTAAATCTTTCTTCAAAGAACGAAGATATGTTTACAGTAAATTCAACTGTTTATGTTTTTCCAGTACATTTTCCGCAAGATTTTCAAGCAATTTAAAATCCTGCTCTTTGGGATATCCTGTGATAATCACAGGGGACAAAACTTCAATATTTCCTGCCGGCAGCATATCTGTTATTGTCTTTAACATATTACCGCCCCAACCAAAAGAACCAACAACGGAAACAAACCTTGTCTTGGGCTTAAGTATCTTAAAAAGATATGTTGCGTAAACTGCAGAAGGGTGTGGACCGGTAAGAACTGTCGGCGTACCCAGAATAACCGTAGCAGCGTCAACAAGAGAAATTGCCAGTTCTCCTAAATCTGTAGATGTAAGATTAAAAGGCTTTACGGCAATCTTCTTTTTTATGAGCGTATCAACGAGAAAATCAACCATCTTTGAGACACTGCCATGCATTGAAATATATGGAACCACCACCTCGTTCTTTACATCATCCGAAATCCAGTCCTTGTATGAATTAATTATAAATTCAGGATTTTTGTAAACAGGCCCATGCCCGGGTGCAATAATATCTATATCTAATCCCTCAATGACCTGAAGGTGTTTTCTTATGCTATTCCTGAAAGGCATCATAATCTCGGCGTAATAACGTTTGGCTGAATCATATATCTTCTCATTTTCCGAGGCATAAAACCTGCTTGTTGCCAGATGTGAACCAAAAAGGTCACACGGAAAAAGTATCTTATCAACCGCACTGTAGGTAATGATAGTTTCAGGCCAGTGTACCCATGGAGTATAAAAAAACTTTAACGTTTTCCTGCCAATATTCAAAGATTCATTATCCTCAATACTGATAAATTTTTCTTCTGGAATAAGCAACAAATCCTTTAAAAGTTTTATACCTTTTGTACTTGCTATTACCTTTGAGCCGGGAAATTCTTTAAGTATCCGCGGAATACTGCCGGAATGGTCCTGTTCTGAATGGTTTGACACTATGTAATCAATCCTTTTAACATTAATTTCATTAAGAGCAGAAATAAACTTGTCAGTTTTACTGGGGTCAGAAGTATCTATGAGAACGTTTTTGTCATCACTTATGAAGTATGCATTGTAGGTCGTACCATCGGGTAAAGGAATAAGTTCATCAAAGACCTTTCTGTCCCAGTCATTTATGACCATTCCATACACACCTTTTTTTATTTCATTGATAATCATTTCATCTCCTGTCGGCATCTTCTTTTTCAAACTGGTCTTTACCTGCCCCACACTCAGGACAAACCCAATCTTCAGGCAGTTGCTCAAAACCTGTTCCAGGAGCAATACCGTTTTCAGTATCCCCCTTTGCCGGGTCGTAAATATAACCGCACACCACACAAATATATCTACTCATTTTTAGTTCCTTTTTCCTCCTTCTCCCTGCAATTTTTACATACTCCTATGAGATAAAGATGATATTCGTCAATCAAGTGTCCGTCTATTTCTTTTTTATTCAATAGGGCACAATTGTGGAAAACATTGTAGAGTTTACCGCACTTTTTGCACTTAAAATGCAGGTGGACAGCATCAGAATAATCATACCTGACCTCATTTTCTTCTATTGTAATCTCCGATACCAATTTTTTAGCAACGAGTATTTTCAGAGTATTGTATATAGTAGTTTTGGAAAGTGTAGGAATTCTGGCAGAAAGATTTTCATAAATATCCTCCACCGTAGGATGAATTTTCTTCTTCATGAGAAAATCAAGGATTTCTATCCTGTGATAGGACGGATGTATGCCATTATCCCTCAACTTTTTTACAATTTCAGTCTGTGTCATTTAAACACCTCCCTGTTTAAAAAATACCAGAAAACGAAATCAAGATTAAACATTGGTATGTTGACATGCAAAGCAAATTTTTTCATAGATTCTTCTATCCCCAGATACCTCTTTACTGAAAGGGCGTATGGAATTTCAGAGATAACGCCAGCCATAAACAGGCCTTTCAATATATGTCTATCAAGAATTGCCAGTTCATCACCTTTTCCTACATTCCTCAGGAAATGGCTTGCCTCTTTGTACCCCATACCTTTTACGTTAGAAACTATATACTCTCTTAAAGATTCAGAACCCTGTTTTTCTAAAAACTTTAAAAAAGAACTGTTCCCATTAAAAAATTTCTCTCGGGATTCAACGATATAACGTGCCTTGTTGTTTCTGAACCTTATTCCACTAAAACTCTGCGAAATCTTTTCTGCAGAACTGTTCTGCAAAATTCCTCTGGCAGAAAGTCTCTCAATATTATCCCAGCATACCCTCGCCTTGCACTGAGGAGTGAGCAAACAGAAAAAAAATTCTTTCTGTATATTCTCTACCGTATTATTTCCCTTGAACTGCATCTTCCTTAACTCTATCTCAGGTTTTATTCTATCATGAATTGTCTGCAAACTTGTAACAATTCCATCCATATTTTAATTTTACCTTAAAAAAACTTAGGATTCAATACCAGTGTTGCAAAAAATTTACAATTGGATATAATAGAATAGAATTATTAGTACCACGGGAGAATTGTAAAATGATTCTTATGCTGGTAATACTTGCCGCTTTATATATGGGCTGGTCTATGGGAGCAAATGATGCGGCAAATTGCGTCGGGGCTGATATAGGTTCAGGTATAATGTCTCTAAAAACAGGGATATTAATAACCTGTTCTTTCAGTTTTTTAGGGGCAGTATTACTCGGGAGTAATGTTATAAAAACTGTCGGAAAAGGAGTGGTTGCCTTAAACAAACTGCCACAGGGTGACGCTAACTTCCTCGCACTTGCAGCTCTTTTCAGTGCAGCCCTGTGGGTAACCCTGGCAAGTTATAAAAAATTTCCAGTTTCAACCTCTCATTCAATAATAGGTGCCGTCGCAGGAGGAGGGCTGGCACTGAATACTTTTGTGCACTGGGAAAAGATACTGCAAATTTTCATCTGCTGGGTTTTCACACCTTTGGGTTCCTGCATCCTTACAATTTTACTCTGCCATATCTTAAGAATTTTTTTCAAAATACCGTTCATAACAAGATACAGAAAGTCTATAACTCATATTCTTATATATATTACAAGTGCATATCTTGCATTTACATGGGGAGCAAATGATGTAGCAAACGCTACCGGAATACTCTTTGGCACTCAAAAATTCACTCCTTACACCACCGCAATTGTAGGAGCATTAGCCATAACCGTAGGAGTTATTACATGGGGTTACAGGGTCATTGAAACGGTAGGTTTTGAAATAGTAAATATTACACCCTTAATGACCGTAGCCATTGAAGTAGCCACTGCAATTAACGTACATATATACACGCACTATGGGATTCCTGTATCCACCTCCCATTCTATTATAGGAGCTGTATGGGGAGCAGGTATTGTACAGGGCATAAAAACAATTAACCTGAAATTGGCAAGGGACATAGTACTGACATGGCTCCTCACACCTGTGATTTCAGGTATAATTACGTATATAATGATGTGTATATTAATTTCCGGCAGCAAATAACGGAGGTCAAAATGGACAGGACAAGAAATGTTTTCGCATGGCTCGGTGAACGAGAAGAAAAGGGTGTTTTAATCCTTGCTCTTAAACATGTTGAAAAATCTTACGAGTGTGTCTTGGAAACAAAAAACAGTATTGAGTCCCTGATAAAAAACGATATAGATGGTAAAAAATATCACATCAGCATCGCTAAAAACTCAGAACATGAGGGGGATGATATCAAAAAAACAATAATGAATGAACTTTCAAAAGGGATGTTTCTTCCACCGGACAGGGAAGACCTGATGTTCCTGAACGAAGGGTTAAACGATATAGCCGACAGTGCAAAAGGGGTTGTTCGTCTGCTTGAATTTTTTGAAAAGGGGCTTTCACCGGAATTTGACAAACTGCTTATGGATAATAGTCTGCTCGCAGTAAAAGCCGTGGAAAAGTTAAAGACAGCAATAAATGCACTGGTAAAAAATGATGCAAATATGGTTATGGAAGATTGTGCTCAGATTGAAACACTTGAAGAAGAGGGAGATGACAAACGGCGGGACCTGATAAACGCTCTACTCAAAACAGAACTCAGCCAGCAGATGACAATCCTCGGCTACGAAATGATAGATAACCTTGAAGACGTTATTGACTGTATAAAAAAGACCGGGGATATGGTAAGAATATTGGCTATTAAAGCGCGTTAATTATTCTGTTTTTACCATGTTTTTATAGTGTTCGGATATTTCAAAAATACCTCCACTTTTTTCATAAAAATCATGGTTTAGTTTAAATATACCGCCGACAGGCACTGTCCATTCTGCATCAGGAAATGGATGCAGAGAAATCAGTTTATCCCAGTCTCTGTAGTGTTGATGTCCATTAGACTCCACAACAGGTATCTTCAGTTCCGGCAGGGTTTTCAATCTACAGGCAAGATTTTTGTTCCATTCCACCAATGGAGGAATAACTGTAAGGTCCGCACAAAAATAGTCCATGTCGTTCTTCTCCGCTTCTTTTAATATCTTCAGCGTCATACTCAAAGTTTTTGCTATAGGTTTAAGGGCTACCCCTCTATATCCCATCTGACTTCTCTTCAATGTATCTTCCTGCGTATGAGCACTCTCATCAGCAACAATCCTGACGGGTAAATCACCCACCTCTAACTCCATATCTTCGGGAAACGGCTCTTCCACTACTATAACCCTCTCAAGAGCTCCTATTCTATCTATAAAGTCAATTAACCGCAACAAACGTTCTTTGCTGTCATACCTGCCGTTTGCATCAAAATAGTAAGGCAGTTTGCCGTTTGAAGTATATTCCGTAGGTATATTCCCAAACATTTCATGTATCCTTCTGATTCTTTCAATATCCCAGTTTACCATCTTTTCCGGGTCACCATCTTTATCAGGGTCAGAACCAATCTTTATCTTTAGTGTAAAAAAACCCTCCCTTATGGCCTTACCAATATCTTCAACAGGTACGGCGTAAGACATAAGAGGAATATCCGCAACAAGTGGGTGTTTATATCTCAAAGGCCCACGATACTCTTCAGGTATCATCTGATAGAAATCTTTTATTCCATTTTCCTTTGCATAAAGTATCCACAAAGCGTTATCAAGAGAGACAAGAGCATTGAGTGTAAAGGTCTTTCTCAGATTTTCTCTGCCCGTAATCTTCTTTGCGTATGAATGCACCTCTTCAAAAATCTCTTCCTGGATGCTTATAGGATTTTCCATTTCCCTGTCTTTAAGAAGATTGGCGGCATATTCAGTCACAGACAGCATAAGAGTATTGCCTCCGACCTCACTATGGGAAGAAAAAACACCCGCATCTGACCATAAAACACTCTGTGTGCCTATACCTATACCGTAGTTAGAGTCTGTTTCAACACAAACAACTGCCTGCCAAGCCCCCCTCAGATATCCACCTTTAAATCCAAGAGGCATCTTAAACGGCTCTACGTCAAAATTCAAATTCACCCTTTTTATTTTCATGATTTCCCCTATCTTCCCGTATGTCTAAATTTTGGTTTTTTTAACAGGATACTGCCTTAACCGCCCAATATCAGGTAGTTTACCAACAATCGGCTTTGCGTAATTTAAGAAATCCTTCGTAACATTATTGCCTTCTCTGTTGATAAATTTTCCTGGCATACTTCTCGTATTCTTAGCTACCTTATCAAGAGTTACCAGTTGAAAATAAACCCTGTATTTTTTACCCGGTTTTCTTTTTATGGCAATTGAACCATCCAGACTTCCAGATACAGCGTATTTAACAGCGAGTTTCCCCACCTCATATGCTTCTTTTGCATCCACATCGGAGTAGATGGAAGGGAATGACCTCTGGAGGTACCCAAAGGTATCTGCCCTGACGCGGCCTACATTCAGTTCTTTTTTTACCATATCCGCAAGCAAATCCCCCAGCACTCCTGTACCGCTCAACTGGACATTACCGTGAGTATCAACCTCCTTCGTAAACTTTGAGGCAATAGCCTCACCCTTCTCATCAGAAATCCCTTCAGATACGGTTATAAGACACCTACCATGTTTTGAATATATCCTCTCAACATCTTTAAGAAACTTTTCTTTTCTAAAAGGTACCTCAGGGAAATATATAAGATGCGGACCATCTCCCTCGTTTATCCTCGCCAGTGCTGAGGCTGCAACAAGAAATCCTGCGTGCCTGCCCATCACAACGTCAATTTTCACTCCGGGCAGTGATACATTATCCAGGTTATCCCCCATCACCGCCATAGCTAAAAACCTTGCCGCACTTGCATACCCTGGTGTATGGTCGTTTTCTAAAAGGTCGTTATCAATGGTCTTGGGAATGTGAAAACACCTGAACTCGTAGTTAACCTTTTTTGCACTTTCATTAAGGATATTCGCTGTCTCTGCGGAATCATTCCCCCCGATGTAAAAGAAAAACCGCACGTCATACCTCTGCAGCATTTTAAAAATCTCCGAACAGTCCTGTTCAGTAGGTTTCTTTCTCACGCTTCCGAGTGCAGCACAGGGAGTAAAAGCCACCCTCTTAAGTGTTGAGGGTTCTTCCCTCCTCAGGTCTATAAATCTCTCTTCAAGCACCCCTTTTATACCATTAAGTGACCCATAAATACCTTTAATCTGACTGTGCTTTTTTGCTTCCGTAACCGCTCCAACGAGGCTCTGGTTAATCACTACTGTGGGACCTCCACTTTGAGCAACCATCATATTCCCACTTAACTCTTTTCCCATTTTCATCTCCCCTTTCTATTTTGAATCTTTTACTTCCTCAGGCTCCTGTGTCAGTGCCCATGATGAACCGTTTATAAAAATCTTCTTAAAAAATGGGTTTTTGCAGGCATCATAATTGTGGCCAAGTGCCAGATAAAAGACACGCCCCTTTCCCCATCTTTTGACCCACGCTACAGGCCACTGCACACCATGCGATAAATCGTAGGGCCATATACCACTGTAGGTTGCCACGGCAAGTATATGAACGCGCGGGTCATAGTCTAAAAGATACTGTTCATCACTAACCTTGAATTCAAGTACAGGCCATTTTTCCCAGTCTTTAACCTTATACCCTTCTATATCTGCCGTCACCGGATGTTTTATATCGGTAAGCCCAACAATGTATTCCCTGTATGGAGGGTGTCCTTTAAATACACCACCGAGCATTGAAATATACTCAGGCGAGTTTTTGAAAGAATCGGCAGCGGAATGAATACCCACAAACCCCTTGCCAGAAGATACCCACTCAACCAGTCCTCTGGCCGGTTCAGGCTTTAACTCCCCACCCGTATGATACACCACAGCAAGGTCATAATCCTTAATTCTTTCGGCATGAAACACTGAATAATCCTCAACCACATAATCTACAGTTATCCCGTTTATCGCCTCAAGATATTCTTTTAATACAGGGCAGATTGCCTTGAAATCATGAACTCCCCCGCCCCCGAAAAGAAGAACCCTTTTCCCAGAAATGTTTTGCATAGCAGACATTTTCTTTTTCCTTTCAACCCCCCTATCCCTTTTTCAAAGGGGAACTGGGGGATTTCTTGTCAATGACCTTCTTATTGGTCACGGTTTTACTCAAATTGGAAGTATACCATAAATCAGCATCTAATGAAAAATAATCCTGTTGGTTATGTTATATGAAATGGGTGGGGGAAAAATACACAGTCTTTTCTAATCTAATAATGAGCCTGAAGCAACTTTGAGTCAATAAGGGGCGAAATTTGTTCAAATAACCTGCTACGTTGTTTTTGCACAACGGTAGCCATCTCATTGTCTGTCTTACTATATACTATTTTATCAAGCGTCGCAAAAGTAATCCCTGTCTTGAGATATCTGTAACCATCAGGGATACTTTTCAATTTCTCATAGGGGGTTTGGAAATCATTCTGATGGTATATCTTCTTTACCTTGCCTTTGCTATCCTGTATCTTTGTGGCGAAACCACAGGGACGGTGATAATTGATGTACTCATTGAAACAACTGAAGTAAAACCTGTTTATCTTTCCCGCGTGTTTCTGTTCAATAAATTGATAACCCAACCATTTCCTCAAGACTGACCCATTTTTCGTCTCTACCAAGGCATTATCATTGCAGTGGCGAGGCCTGGATTTAGTGAGGGTTATCAAAAGTTTGTTTAATAAGTGTACCACTCTTTTGTTGATGAATTCGCTGCCATTGTCAGCGTGAAACCCAACGATTCTGAAAGGATAACTTTCTATCAGGGTTGCCAGCAACGGTATAAGATGACGTTCGCTGATTTGCTCAACCGCCCCCACAAACTCAAACTGGGTAACCTCATCCACTGTATTGATGTGATAGACCCCCTTTTGCCCATCCTTATCCCCCTGATGTACCGTATCCACTCGTATATAGCCGGGAATCCCGTTTGCTTCTGGTCTCCGCCTTTCCCTATAATTAACCACAACCGGCTTGGTCTTTTTGTAATTCTTTGTTATCCGCAGGTAAGTTACAGACTTGCGCATATTGTAAATATGCTGCATGGAAATACTGGAGATGTTTTCATATTGTTTGTCTCCATACATCTCTGCCATCCTCATCAGTATCTTCTTCAATGCCACCCCATTGGGAAAATTGTGCAACTCGTCAGTTTCTGCAAGCAACCGTATATCTTCTATAGTGTACCTTTTGGTAAACCGGTTTCTCTTATATATCCGTTCTTTTATCCTGCCGGTTTCCCTGTATTGGGCTATAAACCTCGTAATCTGTGCCCTTGAATACCCAGTTACCTTTATCAGGTAGTTCTTCATTATCCCTTTATCTTCATTGCTTAATTGACAACATCCGAACTTCTCCAGGGTCCGCTCCATCCACAGATAGGTCTCTTGCCTATACCTGTGGTTAAACTCAACCTTCCCGCTAAACTTCAGAAACTTCTTCACTTCTTTTATACTGCTTAGAGCCGTATCTTTCATTGTTATAGTCATAGTGCCCGTTATTATGACTCATTATCTCTTCAGGCTCAAGCTGTATTGGAAACCGTCACCTCCTTCAGGCTCATCTTGTATTGGAAAAAACTTACCTTGACTTTTGTTGCTTTTTATTTTAGAATGTGAAAGATGTAATAAGACGGAGGGTAATATGAGAAGGCTCATTGTTGTCGGGCTGGTTTTGCTGGCTTTTACCGTACAGTCAACGGTTTTCGGCTGGGAATGCGGGAAGGCACCGCCTACAAAACAGATACAGAGAAGAAAAGCCGGCGAAGGATTTCCTCCCTTACCTTTACCTGTAACACCTCTACGCAGGAGCGAAAAGAAAAATCCACCCGCTCCCCCTGTACTTGTAGGTAAGGTCGTATGCGGTTCTGAACCTGAATGGACAAGAGCAGAAAATGATGTTGAAAATCTCCTAAAACTGGCAACTGCACAACTGGGAATTCCTTACAGAGCAGTGAAGGTCAACCTCTCAAGTTTCTCCTTTGACCCCGATGAAATCCCCGTTCTTTATATAACAAGCGTTGAACCGTACAACCCTGATAAAACAATCTTACAAAAACTGAAAGGTTATCTTGAGGGAGGAGGCTTCATATGGGCCAATGCATCCTCAGGAAGTCCCGAATTCACAAAAAACTTTGTACAAATGCTGGGTAATTTATACCCTGATAGAAACCTATACACTGCTTACGGAAACCATCCAATAAAAGGGTGCTTCCACACTCTTGACACCGTAAAAATACTGGATGAAGGCAAAGAATCCACAACTACACCTGACATAAAAATCTTAAACCTTGGGTGCAGAGCAGCAGTTATTTTTTCTCCCGTTGACCTTGGTTGTGGCTGGGCAATGCACACCCACAAGTGGGGAAAACGTTACATACCTGAGGATGCAATAAAAATTGGTGTGAACATGCTGACCTACACACTTGGATGGCTGCAATTTGGAAGGTTGTATGGACTCTCACCTGTATATGCTGAAAAAACTGAAAAAAAGAGCGGAAAACTCTACATAGGACAACTTATACATTCAGGAGACTGGGACCCACATCCATCCTCTCTCGGTAAAATCCTCAAACGGGTTGCTGAAGAAACTCAGGCTGCAGTCTATCTTGAAAAAATTAATGTTGACCTGAAAAAAGACACGCTTGAAAATATTCCACTCCTATATATTACAGGACACTTTGACCCGAAACTGAGTAAAGAGGAGAAACAACTACTGCGAAGATTCTTACTTTCAGGGGGTGCAATCATAGCGGACAGTTGTTGTGGTAGTAAAGAGTTTGCAGACAGTTTCAAGGAAATAATGAAAGAGGTACTGCCTGAAGGGAAGGTTGTGAAGTGGGAAATTAACCATCCCCTTTATAAAGTCCCTTTTGATATAGAAAGTTTTTCATATACATTCGCAAACAACAATCCCCCCTTTGATATATATCTGTTGAATGGACTGCCGGCAGTGGTCTTCTCCCCATATAACTTCGGGAGTCAATGGGAAGGGATACCGCGTCCATATGTAAAGAGTATAGAAAATGCACAGTCTTTTGAATTAGGCGTGAATGTAATAACCTACCTGATGACAAACTGATGGAAGAACTAAAAACGCTTGAAGAATTACAAAATGTAAAGCAGGAGATATTCAATGAGACTCACAAGGTGATTGTGGGCCAGGACAAAATCATTGAAGAGATTCTCATAGGTCTTTTTGCCGGCGGCCACTGCCTCCTCATAGGTGTTCCGGGTCTGGCAAAGACCCTGATGATAAAAACTCTTTCGCAGATACTTGACCTGCAATTCAAAAGAATCCAGTTTACACCGGACCTGATGCCCTCAGACATAACAGGTACAGAGATTATACAGGAAGATAAGGTTTCACGTGACAGAGCATTAAGGTTCATCCCGGGACCGGTATTTGCAAACCTTGTGCTCGCAGATGAAATTAACCGCGCTCCTCCCAAAACCCAGGCAGCACTTCTTGAGGCAATGCAGGAATTTAACGTTACGGTCGGAGGGAAGATATATCCTCTTCCATATCCGTTTTTTGTGCTGGCTACCCAGAACCCGATTGAACTGGAAGGGACATATCCACTACCTGAGGCTCAACTTGACAGGTTTATGCTCAGCATCACCATAGACTATCCTGATGGGGTTGAAGAAAAAAAGATAGTTGAACTGACAACCTCCATATCCGACCCGAATATAAAAAAAATCATCAGCGGGGAGGATATAAGAAAATTTCAGGCAATCGTAAGAGCGGTTCCGGTCTCCGATTACGTCATAGGATACGGGGTAAATCTCGTAAGGAGTACAAGACCCGGTGAAAAGACGGACAGCCAGAAATTTATAAAAGAATACGTCAGTTGGGGAGCCGGACCGAGAGCGGCCCAACACCTTATTCTCAGTGCAAAAGCGAGAGCGGCGATGAGAGGAGATGTGAATGTCTCCATCGCCGATGTAAAAGCAGTCTCTGAAAGTGTTCTGAAACACAGAATCTTTACAAACTTCAATGCGGATGCTGAAGGAATGGACTCGGGGAAAATCGTAAGGTACCTGCTTGAAGCAATAAAAGAAAACTCTTAAATGGAAAGGAAAGTTTTACTTGACCCAAAAACCCTCACCAAATTTTCAAATCTCTACCTTGTAGCAAAAACTGTTGTTGAAGGTTTTATCGCCGGCTTACACAAAAGTCCGTACAGAGGTTTCAGCGTTGAATTCTCTGAACACAGGGAATACACACCTGGTGAAGATTTGAGATATCTTGACTGGAAAGTTTTCGGGAGAACCGACAGGTTCTATATAAAAGTATTCAAAGAGGAAACCAATCTCAGGTGCTACATAATTCTTGACATAAGTAATTCAATGAACTACAAGAGCGGTTCTGTAACAAAGGTTGAATATGGTACACTGCTCTCCGCAATACTGAGTTACCTGATGATAAAACAAAAAGATGCTGCAGGCCTGGTAACGTTTGACTCAGACATAAAAACTTTCATTAATCCAATGTCTACAACGCAACACCTGCATTATCTTATAGAAACCCTTGAAAAAATAGGACCCGGGGAGAAAAAAACATCTATAGGTACGGTACTTAATAAAATCGCACAGAATATAAAGAAAAGAAGCCTTATCATTATAATTTCAGACCTTTTTGATGACCCTGTTATGACAATGAGAGGAATCTCGCATTTCAGGCATAAGCACCATGAGGTGGTGGTTTTTAACATCCTTGACCCTTTTGAGATTAATCTGCCCTTCACCGGGGACTGTGAATTTATGGATATGGAGACTGGGGAAAAACTTACTGTTAATGCTCTTAACATAAAAAATTCATATAAAAAAAACCTGCAGGAATTTCTGGATAACCTTCGTAAAAACTGCACGGAAAACAACGTGGATTATATACGCACCTCAACAGATAATCCATTTGATTACTTTTTGTATAACTACCTTGAAAAAAGACATTCTGTCATAAACGGTTAAATGAGCTTTCTATATCCTTTTTATCTGTGGGCACTGGCAGGTATTTCCGTCCCTTTACTGATACATCTTTTTGGGAAAAAAAAGGGGAAAATCGTAAATTTTCCTACGGTTAGATTTCTAAAAATTTCACAGTCACAAACAGGTAGGATACGAAAACTTGAGGAGATACTTATCTTACTGCTCAGGACATTACTTCTTACCCTTTTGATAATGATACTTGCAGGTCCTGTTTCAAAAAACAGGTCACCTTTTCTGAAGGAACAGTTTATCATTTTTATCATGGATGATTCATTCAGTATGAACGCTTCAGAGACAGGACTTTCCTCTTTTGAAAGTCTTAAAAAGGCATCTGTTGAAGTCCTTTCATTTATCAAAAAACCTTCAAGGGTTTCTCTTATCTACCTGAGCGGTAAACAACATCCATTCTCTCATAACTATGCTGAAACAGCGGAAGCCATAAAAAAAAGCGAGCCTTCTTACCAAACAGGAAGGTTTGAACCTGCCATTGAAAAAGCGATGAAAAGTTTGGAAGGCATTACAGGAAGAGGAGAAAAAAGAATTTTCCTTTTCACTGATATGCAAAACATCTTGTGGGAAAACTTTTCAGGTGATGCCCTCAAAAAAAAAGATATAAAACTCTCCATATTTGACCTATCTCAGGGAAATACTGAAAACCTCAGTTTTAAGAATATGTATATCATCCCCGGGAGAAATACAGCGGTGGCTGAGATAAAAAACTGGGGAAATAAAAAATCTGATGTAGAAGTCAAGGTCTACGGGGATAGGTGGGAAAGGAGAAAAACCACAACGTTAAAAGAAGGTTCAACGGAACTTCTCATATTTGAGATACCCGAAGAAAACGAAAAAATATATGGCGAGATAAACCATAAAGATATACTCCTTACGGATAACCATTTTTATTTTTCATTTAAAGGTACAGGCAGCCTCAAAAAGATACTTCTTGTAAGTGAAGATGAAGATTCTTCTTTTTATGTTAAAAAAGCCATAGAAGTGGTATCAGAACAGGGTAAAACCGAGATAGTTTATAAAAAACCATCTGAAATAAAAGCACTCTTCCTTAAAGAATACCAGACGATTTTTATCGTAAACACCGGAAGAATAGATGAGGAGACAGTCAAAAAGATTTATTCGTATTTGAACGATGGCGGCAGTTTGATATACTTCCCGGGAGAACGCGTTACTTACAAAAATTTCAACGACGACTGGCAGATGAAAGAAGAAAATATTTTTTTGATGCCGGGGCATATAAAGGGGGAAAAAACTGGGTTTAAAAATATACAGAACATAAGTTTTGTAGAAACATCCCATCCTCTTTTCACTCCGTTCAGGGGGACAATCTTTGAGTATATTAAGACAATAACCTTTAAACAACTCTTCACGGTTGAAGAAATAACAGGCACAGTTCTACTAAAAACAAACAGTGGGGCTCCTCTCTTAATTGAGAAAAAAGTTGGGAAAGGGACTGTATTGTTCTTCACCTTTCTGACGGATAAAGATTGGACAAACCTGCATACGAGACCATTTTTCCCTGTAATGACTGAAAGTATACTGAACTACCTGTCTGGTAGGGAATCAGAGAAAATTACAGCCGGTGAAAAAGTAAAAACAGATGTCCCTGATGGTGCAGAAAGGATTGAGATTTGTTCTCCAGACGGAGCGACCCAGACCATCAAGAATTTTTCCTCATCGGATGTAGAATTTTTAGCCGACAAACCAGGATTCTGGAAGGTTGAAACCTACCACAGAACCGGAGATATTCAAAAAACCCTTTCCGTAAACGTTGACTGGGAGGAAGGGGACCTCAAAAAAAACAGTATCACTGAAATCAGAGAAAAAATGTCAGGGGTAAAGGTGGAAATTTTAAAGGGGGATGAAGCAACAAAAACCATGGTCAAAAAGAGCAGGACCTCCGAACTTTCACAAGGCCTGTTAAATATCATTTTACTTATATTCATTGCCGAAATAACGGTCAGTAACCTTTTACACTATAAAAAACTGGGGAAGGAATAAAATGCTGCGAATAAGTTTTAACCACTTTTTGAATGATATATTTATCTTCCCCGTTTTCATTGCTTCCATATTTATTATCTACTATATATACAACAAAAAAATAATAAAATGGCACATGCTATTTTTTGCGCTGAACACCCTGTCCGCCATAATCATACTTTCTATGATATTCCAGCCTGAACTTTCCATAAAAACTGCATCAAGAAAAAGGGAAAACCTGTGTCTTCTTATAGACACCTCTCTGAGTATGGGAATCCAGGAAAAAGACAAAGGAACGGAACGTCTCGAAATGGTGAAAAAGTTTATTGCAGAGGATACCCTGTTCAAAAGGTACAATATCTTTTTATACCGTTTTGGGAATACCGTTGAAAAGATAGAGGGTATAAACAATCTTCCCGAACTGACCCCTGAAAATAATGCCTCCCTCATCACAGACTCTCTGGCAAAAACTGTAAAAATGATAGGCGACGATTATAAAGGCATCCTGCTTTTTACTGACGGACAGGAAAGCAGAACCGTAAAGATTGATGAACTTAAAGAGAGTTTTAAGGTCCCTGTCTTTACAATTGGTGTCGGGGAAAACCCACCCGAAGACATAGGCATAACCGAGGTCATTTCAAACTCACCTGTTTACAATGAAGAATCTATCCGACTCGCCGTATATATAAAACAGTCAGGGTTTGACAACAGACGAACAGTTGTCCTCCTGAAAGAGGCGGGTAAAACAATACAGGAAAAACCTGTTACATTCTCAGGAGAAACTGAAACGGCGGAATTTGAAATTCTGTCACCACCGCTGGGAGAGAGGGTATATGAGGTAGAGGTTCCACCAGCAGCAGAAGAACAGATAATCAAAAACAACGCTATGAATATATTCGTAAGGGTTATCTCTCCACAGATAAAAATACTCTATGTGGAAGGCAGTTTAAGGTGGGAGTATAAATTCCTGAAGAGGCTGCTTGAATCCAATACTAATCTTTCTCCAGTATTCCTTATAAGGGTAGGCGATAATTTCCATCTCCATCAAACAGGCAAAGAAAAGATGACGGCACCTGCAAACATTTTTGACCCGGTATTTCTTAAAAACTTTGACGTGGTTCTGCTGGGCAATATTAATCTTTCTAATTTCCCTGCGGAACAGATAAAAAGCCTGTATCACTTCGTTTACAGCGAGAAAAAAAGTCTGCTCCTGCTTGGAGGGGAAAACTTTGCTGAGGGTCTTAAAAATACCCCTCTTGAGGAAATAATTCCACTATCGCTCATTACAGGTTCGGAGAGAACCGTCTTAAATAGACAGTTTTACCCTTCAGTTACAGAAGAGGGTAAGACATTGTCTGTCTTTGAAAATGGAGAACATACCTTTCCCCCGCTCGACCGGGTTAATAACGTCACCATTACAAAATCAGGTTCCATACCAATTCTGGAGGTTAAGGAAGTCCACCCTCCCCTAATCCTTGTGGGAATAAACACAGTGCATGGCGGCAAATGCGCTTTTGTAGGAACCGACAGTACATGGAAATGGCAATTTGGAAATAAAAAGGGGGAAAAAGCATATCAGTTTTTCTGGGGGAGGCTCATAAGATATATGTGGACACCTATAGATGAAATAGGCGTCGGCAGGACAGTCCCTGATATACTTGTAGACAGAAAATTTTTTGGTAAAAACGAAGAGGTCCATCTGGAATTCGCCTACAAAACAGGCGAAGAGGAAGGTAAGGACAAAAAGTTTGAAGCATTTGTAACGGCACCGGACAAACAGAAAATCCCCCTTCCAGTAGAATCCTCAGAAATATCTTTTAAAGCAGAACAGGAAGGACTGTACACGGTCTCCGCAACCAGCAGGGATAAAAAAAATATCAAAGAAATCTTTGTTAGCAACTGCGGTGAAGAATTCAGGAAGACAAAGAGGAATGAACTCTTTTTGAAATATATTGCCGAACTTTCAGGTGGGACATATATACCTTTTGAGAACATCCAGCAACTGGAGAGCGTATTGAAAAGGGAAAAAAAATTTATAACAAGGAATATTGCCGTAACGAAAAATTCAAATAAATACCTCATCCCTCTGGTATTCATCATTTTGAATCTTGGCTGGTATCTGCGTCGCCGTTCAGGGATTCTATAGTACACCTGACGGATGCAGTATCAAAATTTCTGGCAGAATGAATAAATTTGACTTTTAAAAGAGAATATATTACAAAATTAACTGGAAAATGGACAAAAACCTGAGTTTTATAAAAAATTCTCTGGATTATTACAGAGAACTTGAAATAAAAAGGTCTCTTAATGAGCACTTTTTCCTCGCGCTTGCACTATTTCTGCCTTCACTTTTATTGGTGGTTTTCATTGAAAACTTATTTATTTTCAGGGTTGACACTATTTTTTGGATAAAGGCAGCATTTCTCATTCTTGTGGTATTCATAATCCTGAAGATTTACATCAGTATATCAGTACTGGAAAAAACACCATATGATAAGATTGCCATCCGCCTTGAAAAAAAATTCCCTCATTTTGATACACGGCTTATCAATGCATGGCAGTTGAGCAAGAGTACCGCATATCCACAGGCATTTATCAACAGATTAAAAGAGGGCGCAAGAAAGGTGTTAAGTACCACTGACATTGCCAATTCTCTTGACCTGAAAAAAATGGTCATTTACAAAAAGGTTGCCCTGGCATCTCTATCTATTTTATGTGTGTATGCACTTTTATCCCCTGTCAACTTTAAAAATAGTTTCTTAAGAATCCTCGTCCCTTCACGGGACATTGATGCTACACTGAGGGTAGAACCCGGTAACATCTCCATAGAAAAAGGTTCCCCCCTTACAATAAGGGTCTATACCAAGGAAGAAAATACTGAGCCTGTGCTTGAAATAAAAAACAGGGAAGTAAAAAGAGAAGAACTTATAAAAGAAAGACAATTTTTTTCATACCATATACCTGAGGTTACACAGGGATTTTCTTACAGGATAATATACGGCCAGCGCAAGACAACAAACTGGTATAGAATAGAGGTGAAAGAGCAGACCCTTTTGAAAAAGTTAAGACTTACCCATGTATTTCCTTCATATACAGGTGTAAAAACAAAAAATGAAGAGAAACCTTTCGGTGAAATTTCTGCTCTGCATGGAACAAAACTTTTACTTGAGGCACTCTTCAATAACACTGTAGGTGATACCTATCTGATATTTGGAAACGGGAAGATACTGGTTAACAGGCAGGCAGGGAATAAAAAGACCTTTGAATTTGATGCGGACGAGGTTACACTTTATCAGTTCAGATATTACGACCCACTGACCAAAAAATTCAAAGAGACATCCAAAGAGCATCTCAACATTACCTTTGACAGGACACCCTACATTGAGTTTGTAAAACCCGGTAAAGACCTGACTTCAACAGCAGATAAACCCATAACAGTTAAGGTGAAAGCCATGGACGACTTCGGCCTCACATCCCTTAAAATAAGGCGGCAAATTGAGAGGGGGAAGATTTCTGAGAGAGACCCTGTTTTATTCCAGACAGCCATCTCCAAAAGGTTAAGAGAATTTTCATCAGAGACTGTTTTCCATACACAGGGAAATTTATCTGAACCGTTCGCATATTATGCAGAATGTACTGACAACTCTCCTTCTAAGAACACAGGATTTTCTTCAGTCTATTATATCTATCCGTCATCAAACAGATTCAGTGAGAAAAGAGGCGAAGGCAGTGACCCTGATAAAGAAACCCTCAAAAAACAGGTTGAGTTTGTGAAAAACAACATAGAGAAATTTATAGGCGAAGAAAAAAACATCCTTGCTGCGGCAAAAAAAATCATGGAGAGTAAAAACCTGACTGGAGGAGAAGAAGCGAAAGATATGTCTGAAGTTCAACAAAAGTGGCTGGAATTATTTCAAAAAATGGTTGACGACCTGAATAAAATGGGGACGCAGACAAAAGGAAAATTCACTCTCGCAGAAGAACTGGTAGAGATGCTTTCCCATCTTCAACTCTCCAATGAAAACCTTAATAAAAAAGCCATTCATCTGGCAATCCCTGAATCACAAACAGGTCTTGAACTCGCAGAAGAAATAACCTCTAACCTTGAAAGATGGCTTTCAGAATATCCGGATTATATTAAGTGGGATATGGAGGAACCCTCCAAAGATTATGAGGTCCCTGAGGCAGAACTGCCAGAAGAACTTGAAGACATTATAGGAGAATTAATTGAACAGGAAGAAGACATGCGCGAAGAGATAGAAGATATAACAAGTAGTTGGATGGACAGCCTTGATAAAGGTGCAGGATGGGGAGCTGCGGATGGTCCTATAAGCAATATGAGCGCTAAGGGTATTACCGGAAATCTGATGCCCAACCAGCAGGAAATAGGAGGTAGAAGCGGGGAAGGAAGGACAGGACGTTCTTACGGCGAAATGGTGGAGAAAACAGCCACGGGGAAAGGAGGAAGGAAAACTCCAGCAAGACTTACCCCTGACAACTTAGAGCCTGGAGAGATACAGGATACAAGCGGAGAACAACCCTTTGGCCCTACAGGCGGTGGAAAAGCAAGCGGATTGGGGGCGGAAGGGCTGACAGGCCCTGTACAGGATATTACCTTCAGGTACGACCTGCTTTCAAAAAAACAACAGGAGTTGATAGAAAAAACTGAGAGTCTCATAAGAAACATGCAGGTTATGAACATCTATAATCCTGAGGTTGAAAAAGCCCTGGGAAGAATGCAGGAGTTTCAGGTTAGTCTGAAGGAAGGCAGGTATAAGGAGATTTTAACTGAAAAACAAAGAATTATATCTCATCTGCGGCAGGCAGACCAGTTTTTCACAAATAGAAAGATTTTAAGAGTGGAGAGTACCGAAAGAGCAGCACGCAGCAAAATAGAGATGGGCAGTCTGTGGGATGAAAAGATACCTATCGGATATGAAAACATGGTAAGAAGATATTACCGCGAGATTTCCCAGCGAAAATGAAACGTAAAAATCTGTTTTCTTTGCTGCTGTTTTCCCCTTTATTAATTTATTTCACCACATGCTTTGGTGACAATAACCTTTCTCTTTATCTCTCAACAGAAAAGGGTTCTTATTATGAAGAGGAGGAAATCATTCTTTCTCTTGTCATTGAAAATGTTTCTGACGAAGATAAACAGATAGAGATACAGTATCTGCAACCTGTTGAAAACACCTTTATATTTACAGGAGGAACCTTCCTCCTGACTGTCAGGTTTAATGACGATTTGGTTGATAGATTTACAAATCACATGCCGCCCGAGCCAAAACCCGGCATCCTTCCGGTTCTTATAAAAAAAGGACAAAAAATTTCATGGAAGGTCCCTTTTCCTTATTACTACTATCCGCTCAGTCTCCCAGGAGAGTTCAGGATAAAACTTCAATATCAGCAGTATGTATCAAACGAGGTTGCCTTTGATGTAAAAAAATCCGAAGGTAAAAAAAGTAATGAGGCCGTCATAGTAAATCCCGATTTCTCACAAGGAAAGGATTATATCTACGGCTGGAAATTACATGACAAAAAAACCATCTGGGATAGAGAAAAACATCTACTTGTCTTCAACCTGAACAAAAAGACAGCCGAAGGTGAAGGGTTATGGGTCTATTCACTTTTTCATAAAATTGAAGCCCCTGCAGAACTCAATATCTCTGTCAGACTGAAGAGTAACGGACCTAAGGTTATTATATTCGTTGAAGGATGGGGACTGGTCAATGGAAGAAAAAGACGCATTGAAAGAAATGAATGTTTTGTGACATCTGAAAATGAATGGCAGGAGGATACATTTGATGTGGTTTTTAAAAAACCTGAGGTAAGGTGGGTGAGGATAAAACTCTATTCATATCTCAAGGCAGGGACAGTATATTTTGAAAGTATAAACCTGAATAAAAAATGAAAAGGAAAGGATATCTTCCACTGCTATTTACTCTGAATCTGTTGTTTTGTGGACCATCTCTGGCAGAAACAAATAAATGGCTGGAAGGATGGGAATACAGGAAAATAATAGAACTCCCTGCTGTGAAACGAGACCACCCCATAGAAAATGTTGTTCTGCTTGATTTTTTTGGAAGGGTATCTAAAAAAGACGGCTCGGATATAAGGGTCTTTGCCCAGACTGGGAAAGAAGTACCCTTTTTTATAGTGTCAGCCGGCCCCGGTAACAGATACCAGATAAGTTTTCCCGCTGAAGAGTCCAGATACCTCGTATACTACGGAAACCCTGAAGCAAAAAAGATAGATTACAACTGGCATCCTCAAAGGGGACTCCTGCTGGAGGTTTATAAAAAACAGGGAGACGATATCAGAAGTGTTGAAGGTGTTAAGGCATTGATTGAAAAAAGTAAAAAAGGCAGTCTGATAGGCAGAGGATTTCGTGAAAAAATCTGGGATGGTACAAATCCATTCGGCCCGCAGCCCGACGTTGTAAAAATTTATAACGGCTATTTTTACGTGGGGAAAGAGCGAGGCTTTACATTCGGAACAAGTTCCGCAGGACCTTCCTATCTTCTGATAGACGAAAAAATTGTAGCCTCATGGCCTGGCTGGCACCCGGCTGAACCATTTGTTAGACCAGAACATACAGGAACCGCCAACCTGAAAAAGGGTCTGCACAAACTTACATATTATCATATTGGCAGAAGATATCAGGAAATATCTGTTGCTGCTATAAAACAGGAGACTGGGGGAAACAAATTTAACGTCATCCCTAATGTTTTTTTTCTTCCTGTCATCAGTCCCAAAACCGTTAAAACAGAAAAAATTAACAAAAATATTACTGCGGGATTCGGATGGGAAAATACAAACTATTTGAGAAGAGAACGATGGGAACTTCTCACCTTCAGATTTTTTGACGCGTCCTTTTCGGATACGGAAATAAGTGAAAGGATATGGTCTTTTGGAGATGGACAGTCAGCCGAGGGTAAAGAAGTGCATCACACATATCTTAAAAAGGGGACATATCCCGTATCACTCAAAATAAAAGACAAAAAGAATAATGGTGACGAAATAATCCTGCAGGTGGCTGTGGAACAGGACTATTCTATAATAAATCTGCCTCCGAAAACATATCAGCAGTACATTGAAGAATTCCAGGGTTTAAAACACAGCAGTCTCGGGAATGAAGAATTGTTTGTACTTGCAGAACTGTATGAAAGTTATAACAGGATAGAGGATGCCTACAAGGTATACAGGGTATTGAAGAGCAGAAATCTTAATCCGGATAATAAATACAGGACTTCCATCATTTCAGCAAGCCTTGCAGAAAAAACATCAGACTATAACTACGCTGAAAAAGTCTACAAAGAACTTACAGAAGGTAAGATTGTCCCTGAGGTGACACTGAAGATGGGAAATCTTTACCTTGAAACTGGAAGGTTATCTGAAGCAGATGCCCAGTACAACAAGATTCTTCAGACAAAAGGGACATCTGAAGAGTTGAGGAGAAAAGCAGAGATAGGACTTGGTGATATACAAAGAGTAAATGGGGATTATGCAAAAGCCTCTGCTATTTATGAAAAGTTTACCAAAGAGAAAAATATTGAAGAAAGGTCAGGTGCATACGCACAATCAGTACTTTATTATCTCAGACTGAAGGATTTTTCTGCATCTCTTGAAAAACTTCTGCTATGGGCTGATGAAATACCTTCTGTCAAACTTGGGGGACAGTGGTCTATTCTTATGGCAAGAACCTTTATTGTCAAAAAGGACTATAAGAAAGCGCTGAGAGAACTTGAAATATTCACCGGAATATTTAGAGATAAAGAAACAAACCCTTATTTTGGCTGGGCTCTATATCTAATCGGCGAATCATGGGAAGGAATTGGAGACAAAAAGAAGGCTTCGGATTTTTACAAAATGGTAATGGAAAAGTATCCCGGTTCACAACTATACGAACTTTCAGCAAAAAAACTCTCTTCCCACTAATACAGACGCAATAAATTATCCCATCCTCATAAAAATTCACTCAATCCTGATGAAAGCGAAACTACCTGCTGTCCATAAACTTCTCCACACTTATGTGAAGAACTCGGTTTTAAATAAGGCTTTTACTGAAATTCCGACATAAGGAAATGCAGAGGAAAGAAAGCAGTTTCCGTGCTCGAAACAGCCCTTCGGGCTTTGGCTTCAGCACAGGTAAGAACTACGGC
>CAYOYL010000237.1:0-19003 GCA_964408175.1 uncultured bacterium | reverse complement strand
CATTCCTCGCAATGACAGGCGAAGGAATCAGTTCCCTCACATCCGTTCGGGACAAGCCTCGCAATGACAGGCGAAGGAATCAGTTCCCTCACATCCGTTCGGGACAAGCCTCGCAATGACAATACAGGGTTTACTGAGGATTTACGGGAAAACCTTCCTTTTACCGAGCATAAACAATTCTCGGAATTGATTTTGGGAGTAATTGCTGGTATACTTTTGGGGTGCAGTTTTGATTGTGAGCGGGAGTTTGAAACCATATGGAATGGAGAAAACAGGGCAGTACTTATCTGGGAAGTGAATGTGTGGAGATACGCAGTGTGAGGGTTGTGGATGAGCAAGGTCAGAGCAGACGTTTCAGGGTATCCACGGTAAGGGAAGACTCTTCAAGGTTTACCTCAGTTCCAGCCGAAGGAAGGTTATATAAGTCAGATAAGGGACACATCGGAGTTATGATTTCAGGCAGGAATATGGGTTATGTGAAGGTGGGGAAGAATCTTACGGTTCAGCAGAGTGTGGTTGTCGGCATAAATGCTGTGAGCAGGAAACCGCTGAAGGAGTTGTTGAAGGGGACGGATATAGAGGTTGTGGAGATAGACGGAGCGATGGTGGGTATAGAAAGATGAAAGAAAAGATAACAACGGATGAGATACTGGAGAAGATAACGGCATTTGCTAAGAAAAAGGGTATTACTGTTTATCTTGTAGGCGGTTATATAAGGGATACCCTGCTTCGCAGGAAGAGCAAGGACATTGACGTTGTTATGGAGACAGATGCCCTGAGTTTTGCAAAGGGTTTTGCCAGAGAATACAGGATGCCTCCGCCTGTGTTTTACGGAAGGTTCGGCACTGCAATGATTGAGATTTCAGGGATAAAACTGGAGTTTGCAACAGCAAGAAAGGAGAGTTATCCTGAAGACTCAAGAAAGCCTGTGGTTCAGCAGGCAACGATTCTGGAAGACTGTTTGAGAAGAGATTTTACCATTAATACACTGGTAAAGAACCTTATAACAGGAGAGGTACTTGACTTTTTTAAGGGTAGAGAGGATATTAAAAAAAAGATACTGAGAACCCCGGTTGCCCCGGATAAAACCTTTTATGACGACCCCCTGAGGATACTGAGAGGCATAAGATTCGCCTCAAGGCTGAAACTTGAGATAGAAAAAGGAACACTTGAGGGTATGAAGAAAAATGTTTTCAGGTTATCCATAGTAAGTCGGGAGAGGATAGCCGAAGAGGTAATAAGAACACTTGAAGCCCCAATTCCATCAAGGGGTTTTTATCTTATGGATGAGATAGGTGCACTTCCTTTGATACTGCCCGAGGTTGAAGGACTGAAGGAAAGACAGGCATTTAATATGACAAAAGAACTCTTTCCGCACACCCTGAAGGTACTGGATAATGCAAGTAAACATACAAAGGATGTCTATCTCAGAATGGCTGCATTACTGCATGACATAGGCAAACCGAAGACCTTCAGGATTGAAAATGGCAAGGTCAGTTTTCACCGGCATGAGTTTGTCGGAGAAAGGATGGCATATAAAATATGCAGACGTTTTAACATCCCGGAAGAAAAGACCATGTTTATATGTAAACTGATACGTCATCACCTCAGACCTCACCTTCTCGCCAAGGAAAATCCCACAGATAATGCTCTTAGAAGATTTATAAGAGAGATAGGCAGGGAGATAAGACCGCTCTTCATTCTCGCACGGGCAGATATCACCAGTTACAATCCCGTAAGGGTAAGGAATGCCATAGAACAGTTGAACGTTCTGGAAAAGAGGGTTAAGGATATCAACAAAAAGGATAAACTCACCTCTTTTAAACTATCTCTGGACGGATATGTTATAATGGAAACACTTGGGATACCTCAAGGGAAAAAGGTTGGAGAAGTGAAAGGAGTTCTTGAAGGATTGGTAATGGACGGCATACTGAAAAATAAAAAAAGGGAACTGAAGAGGTATCTGGAGGAACACAGGGAAGAGATTCTGGGAGATACTAATACGGACCCAGTAAGTTGAAAACGACAAGGGCTGAATACCATGAAAAAAAGGGATGTTTTGTGGGCACCATGGAGGTCAGAGTACATAACAGTTGAAAAAAAGGGAGGGTGTTTCCTCTGTAAGGCATTCAAAAGCAAGGGTAAGGATGCGGACAGGAGAAGTTATATACTCTACAGGGGTAAAAACCTTTTTGTAATACTTAACCTCTTTCCTTATAATAATGGCCATCTTATGGTCGTTCCCAACAGGCACATAGACAACATTGGAGTCTTGAGCACAGAAGAAGAGAAGGAACTGATGTTTTTAATAAAGTCTTCCGTAAGAATAATAAAAAAAACTATGAATGCACAGGGGTTTAACATAGGACTCAACCAGGGCAGTTCTGCAGGTGCGGGGCTGGAAAGCCACATACATTTTCACGTTGTCCCGAGGTGGGCAAAAGATACAAATTTTATCACTGTAATATCCAACTCCAAGGTGGTGTCGCAGTCACTGGATGAGACATACAAATTGTTGAAACCGGAGTTTGACAGGATTACCCCCTCACCCTGACCCTCTCCCAAGGGGAGAGGGAAATACGAAGAAGATTGTTCCCTCGCTTCCCAGAGGGAGAGGGGACAGAGAAAAAAGGATGAGGGAAATAAAGGTAAAAAATGTATATAGCAGACTTTCACGTTCACTCCAAATACAGCCGTGCCACAAGTAAGAATATGAACCTTGAGGAACTGGCACGCTGGTCCAGATACAAAGGGATAAATCTTATCACCACAGGTGACATCACACATTTTTTGTGGTTCCATGAACTGCGTGAGAAACTTTCCGAAACGGAACGGGAAGGTATCTACCAGTACGGAGGGGTTGACTTCATACTTACCGGTGAGGTGGCAAACTTCTTTGACCATAAAGGGAGAGCCAGAAGAATTCATAACATTGTTTTTATCTCCTCTCTTGAGAAGGCTGAAAGATTGAACAAGATACTGGAACGCTACGGTGACATAAATGCTGACGGCAGACCTATCCTTCAGATGGAGGCGAGTGAACTGGTAAGAGCGGTCAGAGACGTTGATGAAAAGGGTTTTGTCGTACCTGCTCACATCTGGACACCGTATTTCTCACTCTTTGGTTCCAACGCAGGTTTTGACAGCATTCAGGAGTGTTTCGGGAATGTCACCACAGAAATTTTTGCACTGGAGACAGGCTTAAGTAGTGACCCTGCAATGAACTGGATGGTATCTGACCTTGACAGGTTCACATTGATATCCAATTCGGATGCCCATTCTCCTCAGAAGATAGGTAGGGAGGTTAACATCTTCAGTGAAAAGTTTGACTTCCCTCGGTTGCGGAACATTCTGAAGAATAAAGACAAAGAAAGGTTCCTTTTAACAGTGGAGTATTTCCCTGAAGAAGGCAAGTATCACTTTGACGGCCACAGGAACTGTAACGTACGGATGTCTCCCGAAGAGACTGTTAAGAATAAAAATCTGTGCCCGGTATGCGGCAGAAAGGTTACAATAGGGGTTATGCACAGGATATATGAACTCTCCAATAGACGTTATGGAGAGAAACCTGATAGATTCATACCTTATAAAAAGATGGTTCCGCTTGACCAGATAATAGGCAGTATAATACAAAAGCCAGTAGATACTGTAGTAGTGAGAAACAAGTATCTTGAAGCCATAGAACGAATTGGACCCGAGTTTTCCATACTGCTTGAGGCATCTGAAAGTGATATGCAGGGCAGGATGGACGATAATATTATTGAAGGAATCAAGGTCGTAAGAGAAGGAGGTGTAAAGATTGAACCCGGGTATGACGGAGAATTTGGAAAGGTTGAAATCCCGATTGCAGATACTGCAACTGCGAACGAGCAGACCCTTTTTTAGTTTTCTCTACAACTGGTTTATATTCCGAAAAAACTCACTGTTTTTTAAGGTCTTATCCGTATATCTTCTACCATTCACCATTTTTTACCTTCTGGTAATTCTTCTTAAAAAGAGCACAGTTTCACCACGCAGGTTTCCTTTTTCGGTTGTAAGCGTCGGGAACATTACTGCCGGAGGCACAGGAAAGACTCCGCTGGTTATGGAGATTGCAAAAAGATTAAACACTCCAAAAAATAAGGTTGCAGTCGGTTCCTCCCTTGTTAGAAGTAAGACAAGCGATGAGATTCGTATGATGGAAAGAAAACTGCCCGGTGTTGTACTGACTGGCAAAACTATCAGGGATATTGAAAAACTTATTGGGAAAACAGACCTTTTAATTCTTGATGACGGATTCCACTGTCGATATATTCACAAGGATGTCAACCTGCTTGTCCTTGATTCTTCAAATCCTTTTGACAACCACCTGCTTATCCCCTCAGGTCTTCTGCGAGAACCGAAGGGTTTTATGAAACAGGCGGATGCCTTTATACTGACGCATACATATATGCTCAGTATGCAGGATACAAAGAAACTACTTTCTTACCTTAAAACTTTTAATAAACCTCTATTTTTTATGGATTATGAGATAAAGGGACTTAAGAATGTATACGGTGAGATATCTCCAACGGTAATCCGTAATAAAGACCTTGTTGCCTTTGCAGGTATAGGCAACCCTATGAATTTTTTCTATCTTCTACTGGGGTTAGAGCCGAAGAGAATGGAAGGTATCATCTACCCTGACCATTTTCATTACAGAGAAAGGGATATTAATGAGATATGTTACCTATATCTTAAAAAAAAACCAGACTATATTGTTACTACGGAAAAAGACTACGTTAAGATTAAAAGCAGGCACCCGGAAGACCTACCGCTCTTTTATCTGGAGATAAGCCCTGTTATCCAGAATGCTGAGGCAGGGAAAAAAGATTTTGACACCCTTCTGACAGAGATGTTAAAATAAGAAGGTGAACTAAAGTGTATCCGCACTATATTGACTCAGACAGGGTGCAAAGGAGATTGTTATGGGTTTTGGTGTTGTAAAATTCATCAATGAGAAGACCAGAGAACTGGAGAAAAAAATTGGTAGAGGTAAAAGAACTCTGATAGCAACCTCGGGTGGAGTTGACAGTATGACCTGTGCCATGCTTGCCAGAAAATCTCTCGGGAAAGACATAATAGTACTCTACCTTGACGACGGACTTATGAGAGAAGGAGAGGGGGAGGAGATAAAAAGGTTTTTTAACACCATAGACATAGAACTACAGATATGGGATGTGAAAGAGGCTTTTTTTGAAGGGTTGAAGGGTAAGGTTGACCCTGAAGAAAAAAGAATTGCTTTTAGAGACCTTTTTTATAAGACTCTCGGGCAATCTGTCAAAAGTTACTCAGTGGATTTTCTTATACAAGGGACAATTGCCGCTGATATTGCAGAGACGCAGAAAGGTATAAAAACTCAGCATAACGTTCTTTCACAGATAGGCATCAATCCTGCTAACTTCGGACTGAAAATAGTGGAGCCTCTGAGGGAACTCTACAAACATCAGGTAAGAGAGGTTGCCAAAAAGGTTGGTCTCCCGAAAAAGTTCTATGAAAGGAAGCCGTTTCCCGGTCCTGGACTGGCAACAAGGATAGTAGGAGAGGTTGTTCCAGAAAGGGTTGAAAAGGTACGTAAGGCAACCAAAATTGTAGAGTCCATACTCATCAGTCCCAGTACATTTCAGGTAATGGCGGTTCTTCTGTCAGACAGGGCAACCGGTATGATAAACGGCAAAAGGATATATGGGGATATTATTGCGGTGCGTTCTGTTGAGTCAAAAGATGCTCTTACAGCCAGTCCCTCTAAGATCCCATGGGCAAAACTGTATAAGGTAAGAGATAAGATTCTGGCAGAGGTCCCCGGGGTTGTCAAGGTTGTCTATGACATAACGCCCAAGCCTCCAAGCACGATTGAATACATTTAAATCCGTGGTATGGTTGCCACCGTTACAAATATGACACAAGAGAACTGTGGTGTTTTTGGCCTGTATAATGAAGGAAGAAACTCTGTAGCAAAAAATATCTATTATGGTATCTTTAAACTTCAGCACCGCGGACAGAGATACTGCGGTATTTCCACCTATTCAAAAGATATCAATCTGATAACCCACAAGGGATATGTAAGACATACCTTTACAGAAAGCGAAATCCATAACCTCAAAGGAACCTCAGGTATCGGGCATGTCAGTCTCAAAGAACGGCAGCCCATTATTCTAATATCCAGAATGGGAAAGTTTGCGATAGCGTTCAGCGGCAACATCACAAACGCGATAAAACTGAGGAATGAACTTAAAAAGCAGGGACATTCCTGCAGTAGTGAAACTGATGTTGAACTTCTCGGTAAACTGATAGCATACGAAAAAGACTTCCACAACGGTATAGTTAAACTGGGTGAAAAGGTGAAAGGGGCATACAGCCTTGTTATCCTGACCAAAAAAGGTATCTACGCAGCGAGGGATCCTCATGGATTCAAACCACTGATACTTGGCAGGAACAACAATGGATTCGCGGTATCCTCAGAGTCCAGGCCTTTTGACCTTCTTGGACTTGAAATATACAGGGATGTTAAACCGGGAGAGGTTGTTTTTATTGATAAGGATGGCATAAAAACCATTGATGTGGTTAAAAACAGCCATCCCTCTTTCTGTGCTTTTGAATGGGCATACATTGCCTCGGTAGACTCCATTGTTGATAATGTTCCTGTTATAAGGGCAAGAGAAAATTTTGGCAGGAAACTGGCGAAAAGGGACGGTAATATTGACGCCGATTTGGTCGCACCGGTCCCATTTTCCGGCATAGGATGTGCGCTGGGATACCATAAAGAGTCTAGGCTTCCCTATCAGGAGGTCTTTCTTATAGACCGTTTTGCCAGCAGGAGTTATACCCCACTTACACAGGAAAGCAGAGATGAAGAGGCACGCATCAAACTTTCTGTGATAAAGGACAACGTTAAGGGAAAGAAAATAGTTCTGTGCGATGATTCCATAGTAAGAGGTACACAGATACAGTTTAAGGTGATGGAACTGAAGAATGCAGGAGCAAAAGAAGTTCATGTAAGGATTGCCTGTCCGCCCCTTGTCGCTCCCTGTTTTTACGGTATTTCAACGCGTTCATACAAAGAACTTGCTGCAAAAAAATACTCTATTGAGGGGATAAGAGAAAAAATCGGTGCAGATACGCTTATATATAACACCCTTGAAGATTTTATTGATGCCATCGGGCTGCCTGCTGACCATCTGTGTCTCTCCTGTTTTACAGGAAAGCCCGTCAAAAAATAGATGCATTTCACCGCATAACGGTTATGAAAGGTAAATTAATACTGGAAACTGGAGAATCTTTTACCGGGACGTTTATTTCTAACAACAGTCCTGTGACGGGGATGCTTGTCTTTGATACGAGGGTCGTTGGCTATGAAAAGGTTTTGACCAGCCCGGAATATTCCGGGAAAATAGTCTGTCTTACCTATCCGCTGATAGGAAACTACGGAATTAACTATGAGGATACTGAGACAGAAAGTATCTTCCCGTCAGGTATGGTAATCTCCGAAAACAGCGAAATACACAGCAATTTCAGGGCAGACTGTTCCCTCAATGACTTCCTGAAAGGGAAGAGACTGCCTTCCATTGAAGGGGTGGATACACAGAAGATTACCACGCTGATAAGAGAAAACAATGGTATCTGGGCGGCTATAGTCAGTGAAGATACGGACCTGAGTGATGGCTTAAAACATATCAAGGATAGTAAAAATAAACCTTCCCATAAGAGTCCTTACAAAAAGAAGGATGAATCGTCCGTTCCGGAGAGCGGCAGGCCTTATATTGCAGTTTTTGATATCGGACTGAAGAAAAGCGAAATGGAATTATTAAAAACCTCAGGATATGAGATTTCTGTTTTAGTCCCGGGTTCCCCCGGTATTAAAGAGATTATTGCCTCTGCCGCAGGTATTTATGTCTCTTCGGGCAGTGAGAACATGGAAGTTATAGAGACAACCGCTGAAATAATAAAAACGGTACTGGGTAAGATTCCCGTTTTCGGAATAGGAACAGGGCATATATCTGTCGGTCTGTCCATCGGGGGTAAACTTTCAGGAAAGGTTGTAAACCACTACGGGGTTAACCAGCCTGTTGTGGACAGAAGGTACAAAAAGTATTATATTACCGAGCAGGCACACAGTTTGATACTTGAAGAAGATTCACTGACCAACATGGTCAGGTATATAAACGTCAATGACGGTAGCGTTGAAGGACTGGAAGACAGGGACAAAAAGGTGACTTCTACGGCTTTTCAACCGATGGAAAACATATTTAAAGAATTTTTGGAAATGGTAAAGAGGTAAATTATGCCGGCAAGGAAAGACATTCACAAGATTATGCTTATAGGTTCCGGACCCATCATTATCGGACAGGCATGCGAGTTTGATTATTCAGGGTCACAGGCCTGCAAGTCTCTCAGAGAAGAGGGATATGAGGTATTGCTTGTAAACAGCAACCCAGCCACTATTATGACAGACCCTGAGATGGCTGATACCACCTATCTTGAACCGCTGACCGTGGAACTTCTTGCCAAGGTGATAGAAAAAGAACGTCCTGATGCACTTCTGCCTACACTCGGGGGGCAGACAGGCCTGAACCTCGCAACATTTCTGGCAAAAGAGGGCGTTCTGAATAAATACAGTGTGGATGTCATAGGTGCAGATATATCGGCAATTGCAATGGCTGAAGACCGGGAACTCTTTAAGAAAGCGATGACAGAGATAGGGATAGGTGTCCCTGAAAGTGAACTTGCCTATAATCTCAAAGACGGCATTGAGATTGGGAAAAAACTGGGGTTCCCTTTGATACTCAGACCAGGTTATACACTTGGAGGGACTGGGGGTTCCGTTGCCTACAATATTGAGGAACTGGAGAAGAAGATTGAATTCGGGCTGGACACCAGCCCCATACATGAGGTTCTTGTAGAACAATCGGTTCTCGGCTGGAAAGAGATAGAGTTTGAGGTAATGAGAGACTCTTCAGACAGTGTTATCATAGTCACCTCCATGGAAAACGTGGATGCGATGGGTCTGCATACCGGCGACAGCATAGTCGTTGCCCCTTCACAGACCCTGAGCCGCAAAGAGTACGAAAATCTGGTTGAACTTTCAAAAAGAATTATAAGGAAGATAGGTGTTGTGGGAGGTGCAAACATTCAGTTTGCCGTAAATCCCGAAAACGGAGCGGTGGTCATCATAGAGGTAAACCCGAGGGTTTCCAGAAGTTCTGCACTTGCTTCAAAGGCAACAGGATTCCCCATAGCAAGGATAGCCGCAAAACTTGCTGTGGGATTAACCCTTGCAGAGGTTAAGAATCATCTTACAGGAAAGACAACCTGTTTTGCCGAACCTTCCGTTGACTACTGTGTCTTTAAGATACCGCGGTTTACCTTTGAAAAATTTCCTGCGGCAGACAAGACAATAACCACCTCAATGAAGGCAGTCGGAGAAGCAATGTCAATAGGCAGAAACTTCAGAGAAGCACTTCAAAAGGGGATACGTTCCCTTGAAATCGGAAGATACGGACTTGGTTCAGATGGGAAAGACATCTGGGATGTAAATCACCAGTTTACTGAGGAAGAAAATGAGGTTATAAGCAAGAAGATATCCGTCCCTGACGATGAAAGGCTCTTTTACCTCAGATATGGAATTATGGCAGGCTTCAGCCTTGAAAAACTCTACAACCTTTCAAAGATTGACCCGTGGTTTCTATACAACCTTAAAGAAATCGTAGAAATGGAAAAAGAACTTTATAGATACAGGATTGATACACTACCGGTTGAAATACTTGAAAAATCTAAAAAGTCAGGTTTTGCTGACAGGCAGATAGCATTCATCCTAAAAACAACCGAGAAGAAGGTCAGGGAGGAAAGACTCAAAGAGAATATATCTGCGGTCTTCAAACCCGTGGACAGCGTGGCAGGTGAATACGAGGCAGAAAGGCCCTATTATTATTCAACGTCTGAAAAGTATGATACGAAAATTCACCATGGAAAGAAAGAAAGAGTGGTGATACTTGGAGGAGGGCCGAACAGGATAGGGCAGGGGATAGAGTTTGACTATTGTTGTGTTCATGCCTCCTTTTCACTTCGTGAAGATGGCTACGAGAGCATTATGGTCAACTGTAACCCCGAAACTGTGAGTACCGATTATGATACCTCTGACAGGCTGTACTTTGAGCCCATTACTGTTGAAGACGTGCTGAACGTTATAAAAAAAGAAAAGCCACTGGGAGTTATTGTACAGTTCGGGGGGCAGACTCCCCTGAACCTTGCCATTCCCCTGCAGAAGGAAGGTGTGAAGATACTGGGGACCAGTCCTGAGGCAATTGATACTGCAGAAGACCGTGAACTCTTCCGACAGTTGCTTGATAGACTCTCTTTGAAACAGACCCCCAATGCAACGGCAACCTCTTTTAAACAGGCCGAGATAATAGCCGAGAAGATAGGCTATCCTGTACTGGTAAGACCTTCTTACGTTCTGGGCGGCAGGGCGATGGAGATTGTATATGACAGGGAATCTCTTGAGTCCTTTATGCAGAAAGCGGTTGACGTCTCTTCAGAAAAGCCTGTTCTGATAGACAAGTTTCTTGAGGATGCCATTGAGGTGGATGTAGATGCCATCTCTGATGGAAAACTCTGTGTTATCGGCGGGATTATGGAGCACATAGAGGAAGCGGGCGTACACTCAGGGGATAGTGCGATGGTACTACCTCCTTACAGTTTGAAGAAAAAAATCATAGAAGAAATAACGGATGCCACCAAAAGACTGGCCCTTGAACTGAATATCCATGGACTGATAAACATCCAGTATGCGGTCAAAAATGACAGTCTTTATGTTCTTGAGGTTAACCCGCGTGCATCAAGAACAATTCCCTTTGTTAGTAAGGTTATTGCAGTACCTCTGGCAAAACTGGCTACCAAGATAATGACAGGAAAGAGACTTGCGGAACTCGGATTTACAAAAGAGGTCAAGGTTAACTACTTTGCAGTGAAGGAATCTGTCTTTCCTTTTAACAGATTCCCCGGTGTTGACACTATCTTAGGACCTGAGATGCGTTCAACCGGTGAGGTCATAGGTATGGACAAAACCTTTGAGATGGCCTATGCAAAGAGCCAGCTGGCAGCAGGTCAGAAACTTCCATTATCAGGTACGGTCTTTATAAGTGTAAAGGACAAGGATAAAAACGCAGTTGCACCCATCGCAAAAGGATTTCAGGCACTCGGATTTGAAATACTTGCAAGTTCAGGGACAGGAAGATTTTTAACTGAAAAGGGAGTAGTGGTAAAGATAATACCCAAGGTTTATGAAGGGGAACGTCCAAATATTGTAGACTATATGAAGAACAACCAGATTTCTCTCATCATAAACACACCTTCCGGCAAAAAGCCCAAAAGAGACATTGTATCCATAAGAAGCAGTGCAGTGAGCAGGAACATACCTCTTATCACAACAATTCCCGGAGCAAAGGCCACGCTGGTGGCGATAAAGAAACTGAAAGAGGATGCTATAAATGTAAAGAGTCTCCAGGAATACCACAGTGAACTATGACAGGAATAATAAACTACGGAGCAGGCAATATCCGCAGTGTTCAGTCTGCAGTGGCTGCCTGTGGAGAGAAAACTTTTGTCATACAAAAGCCTGAAGATTTGAAAAAAGCAGATAACATTATTCTGCCAGGCGTGGGGTCCTTTGCCGACGGGATGAAAAGTCTTACTGAAAACAAAATGATTGACCCACTGATTCTATCAATAAAAGGCGGGAAGCCCTTTCTCGGCATCTGTCTGGGACTGCAGCTGCTTTTTTCTCACAGTGAAGAGGGTGACTGTGAAGGCTTTAACCTGATAAAGGGGAATGTAAAAAGATTCAGTTCTGAAGATATTTCCTTGCGTATTCCGCATATGGGCTGGAACAAACTTAAACTAAAAACAGATAAAGATTTGATTTTTAGCGGTATCCCTGACAATGAGTACTTTTACTTTGCCCACTCATACTATTCTGAACCTGAAGATACCTCAGTTATAAGAGGGACAACCACCTATGGGAAAGAGTTTGCATCAGTTATAAAAAGGGAAAACATTGTCGGGGTTCAGTTTCATCCTGAAAAGAGTGGTGACAACGGTATACTGTTTATAAAAAACTTTCTGGAGGGAAAATGGCTGCGATAAGAATAATTCCGTGTCTTGATGTGAAGGATGGCAGGGTGGTTAAAGGCGTGCACTTTGAAAATCTCAGAGAGGCAGGTGACCCTGTTGAGCACGCCGATTTCTATAGCAGGGAGAAGGCGGATGAACTGGTCTTCCTTGACATAAGTGCCACCATAGAAGGAAGAAAAACAATGGTTGATGTGGTAAAAAAGGTCTCAGAGGTCGTTTTTATACCGATGACTGTGGGCGGTGGGATAAAAAGTCTGCAGGACATAGAAGACCTTCTGAAGGCCGGTGCAGATAAGATTTCAATGAACACCTCTGCGGTTAAGACTCCTAACCTGATAAAAGACGGTGCAAAAAAATTCGGAAGCCAGTGCATTGTTGTAGCGATTGACGGCAAGAAGATTGATAAAAATAGATGGGAGGTTTACATAGAAAGCGGAAAAACTCCCACAGGTATTGATGCGGTGAATTGGGCAAAAAAGATTGAAGACCTCGGTGCAGGGGAGATACTCCTTACAAGTATAGATATGGATGGTACCCAGAAGGGGTACGATATTCCACTGACAAGAAGTGTTGCTGACAGTGTGCGTCTTCCTGTTATCGCCTCTGGTGGAGCAGGAACCCTTGAGCACCTATCAGATGTGGTTAAGAATGGAAAGGCAAGTGCGGTACTGCTGGCTTCTCTCCTGCACTTCAGAACGTATACCATCGCACAGATAAAAAACTATCTTAAACAGCAAGGTCTAGAGGTTCGTTGACGGGGGTCAGGTCTTGCTTTTTGCATCTTACTATTTTATAATTTCTTTATGAGCAGACCATTAAGAATAGAATTTGAAGGAGCAGTTTATCATATAACATCTAGAGGGAATGAAAAGAAAGATATTTTTTTGGGAGATGAGGATAGAATCTTATTTCTTAAAATTTTGAGGGAAGTAAAGGAGAAATTTAACTGGTTATGTCATGCCTACTGTTTAATGAGCAACCATTATCATCTGGTTATTGAAACACCTGAAGGGAACCTTTCCAGAGGAATGAGGTATCTAAACGGTACATACACCCAATTATATAACAAACGACATAGTAGAACTGGACATCTATTACAGGGCAGATATAAATCTATATTAATAGAAAAAGAGAGTCATCTTCTTGAGGTTTGTAGATATATTGTTCTAAATCCTGTAAAAGCAGGATTGACTGATAGCCCTGACGGATGGAAATGGAGCAGTTATAGGGCTACTGTTGGATACGAAAGTAAACCTTTATATTTAACAACGGACTGGATTCTTGGACAGTTTAGTAGCAATTTAACAGAAGCAAGGAATAGATATATAGAATTTGTTAACAGTAGCGTTAAGAAAGAATCTATCTGGGAAGAAGTTAGAGGGCAAGTGTTTTTGGGTGGGAAAGCATTTATAGAAAAATACGCAACGTTAAAACAAGGCAAGGAAGATATTAGAGAGATTCCAAGAATCCAACGATATGTAGAAAGACCCTCTCTTGAAGAGATATTTTCTGAGGAGATAATATGTAATAAAAAAGAAATGCATAGGTGTATAGTAGAAGCCGTTAAAAAATATGGATACTACCAATCAGATATAGCCAAATTTCTTAATGTACATTGTTCAACAATAAGCCGGATTATCAAGAAAAAAGAAAATGGTGCAAAAAGCAAGACCTGACCCCTATCTTTTGCTGGATGATGGGATTAAGGGTAACTTCAATCAGACATGTGGCATTGCAAACTCTTTTCCGGGGGCTCAGGTGGAAACCTTCAGGGTTTTCCTTGGAGGTCCGTCATACCGCCTGCCTAAAAGAAAAGGTAGATATCCTGTATCCAGCAAGGTACTTGCCCTGTTATGTTCTTTAAGGTTATGGAAAATCGCAAAGAAGGTTTTAGCGAACATGATGACTGATGCAGAAAAGGTTTGTCAAAAAAAATTTGACCTTGTTATCTCCGCCGGCTCTGTTCTCGCTCCTGTAAACTTAATACTTTCAAAAGAGACAGGAGCAAAATCCCTTCATATAATGGTACCTTCTTTCATACCCCTAAGATTTTTTGACTATCTTGTTGTTCCCTATCACGACCACGTGAGACTTAAAGGAAAAAGACATCTGAAAAATCTTATTGTAACCCTCGGTGCCCCGAATCTCCTCTCGGACGATTTTTTAAAAAGAGAGAGGGAGCGTCTGAAAAATATTATCAACATACCCGACTCAAGAGAGACAGTAGGTATTATTATAGGCGGGGATGACCAGAACTATCGTATCCCGGTCAGTATTATCAAAAAACTTATGAAATCTCTTGAATCTATTGAAGGGAGGTATAATTTTTTACTCACCACCTCCAGAAGAACAGGTGCAGGTGTTGTATCATTTCTTCAACAGTATATTAAAAACAGGAAATTTTTTCTTTATTCTGAGTTCCCGGGTCACTCTGAAGGTTCTCATTATCCGGGTATGCTCTCTCTGTGCGACTATATACTTGTTACCGAAGACAGTGTCAACATGATTTCTGAATCTGCAAGTACTGGAAAACCGGTCATAATAATGGGGGTGGAAAGGGAAAAACCGGGAAGGTTAATCTTTGACCTTACTATTGAAAAATTTATTGAGAAAGGGTATGCTGAATATCTGCCAGCAAAAGGACTGGATAAACTGGCTGAAAAACTTGAAAATGTTGAAAACACCCCCTTTAAAAAACTTAATGAGGCGGAAGAATGTGCCCGAAAAATCTCAAAGACCTTGACATAAAAAAGATTCTCATTGTTGGAGCAGGTAGTATCAGTTATAACCTTTTAATGACCCCAGCATTCAAAAAAATAAGGGAGATATTCAAAGATGCCCAGATAGATATAATGTTGGGAAGTTCATCAAGGGAATTTGCAGAAGAAAATCCATGGTTTTCAGGATGTATATTATACAATGGAAACCCTTTCAGGTTTTTGAAGTCAGCAAGGAGAAAAAGGTATGACCTTGTTGTTTCTTTCACCAATCCTTTAATCCCGGTACTCTTGAGGGGTAAGTACAGACTCTCTTTCTTCTACAGGTACTTTTTTTCTGAGAAAAAATTTACCCATGAATCAAAGCGTATTCTTGACCTCCTTATCCCCTATTTTGGAGAAGAGAAAGAGATAAAACTGTCTTTCCCTATCAGCAAAAAAGACAGGGATATTATGTCAGAGCGTCTGAAGTCGCTGGGAATTAAAAATTCCGATATCCGTATAGTTTTGAATCCAGGAGCAGGAAGAGAGGAAAGGCACTGGGACAAAGAGAAGTTTGCGGAAGTGGCAAAAGAGTTGTTCAATACTTACGGGGATTTAAAGATTTTCATTACAGGTGTGGAGAGTGAAAAGCAATTATGCGAAGGAATAAAAAACGGTATTAACAGCAACAGCGTATATAATCTTGCAGGTAAAACAAGCCTGAAAGAACTGGCCGCACTACTGGAGGGGATGGACCTGGTGATAACAAATGATTCCATTACTATGCATATGGCAAGTGCAGTGAACTGCCCTATTGTTGCAATCTTTGGGCCTACCAATCCTTACAGGTATGGTCCCATTGGTACGAAAAACTTCGTTGTTCACAGCGACATTGACTGTTTCCCATGCAAGAACAGTAAGCGGTGCAGAAGGAATTATCTATGCCTCAAGCAGGTTACTACACAACAGGTAATTAAACCCGCTATGCTGATACTGGATGAGAAAGAACAGCCACTCCTTTTTGACCTATAATGCTAAAACGTTGACAGATATAATATATCATACTATAATAATATGAAAGTGTAAATATGAAATTGGAGGTATGAAAAATGAAAGTTATGGAGAGGGGACAGATAACAATACCGAAGAAATACCGGGAACAGTACGGAATATACCAAGATACGGAGATTGATTTCATTCCAAAAGAAAACGGTTTGCTCATTAAGAAGAAAAGTAGTGGGAACAAAAAATTCAGGGATGTATTTGGTATTTTAAAGAAGAAAAACGTTCACACCAACGAATATATTAAGGAAATACGGGGCAGATAAATGATAACGGCAATAGATACCAACATTCTTCTGGATATATTTCTTCCCGACCCTGCTTTCGGTGAAAAATCACTGCATGCGGTTGAAAAGGCCTTTGAGAAAGGTGCCCTTGTCATCTGCAATATTGTCTATGCCGAACTTGTTCCCCAATTTAACTACAAAGATATGCTGGATTCAACCTTGAAGAAGATGAATATAAATATACTTCCACTCACCAACGAATCCTGTTTCCTTGCAGGAACAAACTGGCAGGTTTACAGACAGACGCGGAAAGATAGAACAAGAATTATTACCGATTTTCTAATTGGGGCCTTCGCTATGGTTCAAGCAGACTGTTTTCTCACCAGAGACAGGGGTTTTTACCGTAAGTACTTTTCTAATATAAAACTACTATGAAGATACTACGTGTTCTGCCTTCAATGGATTTTGGCGGAATTGAGAGGGGGGTTTATGACTTCTCCGTAAAAGCGACTGAATTGGGACATACGGTTACCGTTGTCAGTGGAAAGGGAAGGTTTATCCCTCTTTTGACTAAAACAGGTGTCAGGTGGTACAACCTCCCTATGGACAGAAAAAACATCGTTGTTTTCTTGAATTCTTACCGCCATCTAAAAAAAATAATAAAAGATGAAAAACCTGATGTTATCCACGTTCAGAGCCGTTTTCCCTGCTGGATTATGCATTTTGTTATGAAATCATTCCCTACTGTTCCGTGGGTCACAAGCATCCATAGTTTCAACAGATTCAGATGGTACAGTTGTTCGGAAGGCAAAGGGGACATGGTAATAACCGTAAGCAAATCTTTAAAAAAGCATGCTGTTGAATATCTTAAAATCCCTGACGGTAAGATACGGTTGGTATATAATGGTATCTCTGAAGACTTTGCCAATATTCAAAAGGAAAAAGGTAATACCTTCTTTATCGGGATGGTTGCCCGTTTTCGTTTGTATAAGGGACACTTCTTTTTTCTGAAGGCCATCAAGAGACTTTGTGAAGATGGGCATAATGTAAAAGCACTTATTGTAGGAAGCGGTAGTAAAAGATACAGGATAAAGTTAGAAAGATGGATAACTGAAAACAGTATGGACGGTGTAGTAAAGATAGTCCAGATGGATGCAAAAGAAGCGCTAAAGAATATAGATATTCTTGTTGTCCCTTCACTTGAACCTGAAGGCTTCGGCAGAACAGTCGTTGAGGCACAGTTTTCCAGGGCACCTGTTATCGGTACAAATATAGGTGCAATACCGGAACTTATAGAAGACGGTAAAACCGGTTTTCTTGTTGAACCGGGAGATGTAGAAAAACTTGTCTGTAAGATAAAATATATCCTTCAAAACCCAAAGATTGTATCATCCATTATAGATACTGCTTTTGAAAACATCATCAAAAACTTTACAGTTTCCAGTATGACTGAAAAAACCCTGAATGTCTATCAGGAACTTTTACAGAAAGAAAATAATGATAGATAAAAAAGACAAACCTGTAATAATTGATTTCGTCGGTAGAGCAGGCGCTGGCAAAACCTATGTAAAAAATCAGTTCTTCAGGCGTCTCTCATCTGATTACAGGTGTCTTGACCTCTCCGATACTGACTTAACGATAAGAGACTACTGTAATTTTATCATCAGTGCCCCCAGTGCATTTCTTGCGTCTCTCTCACTCATTTTCTTTAATATACCCAGAAGTTATTTGTCAATGTTGAAACTGTTCAGAAAGTGGTTTGCCTGCCAGATAAAAATCAGGAAGGCATCTACACTTAATTACGACTTTGTTACGAATGACGAGGGTCTCTTTATCTGGTGGGGGTGGCTCACAGACCTAACTCTCAGAAAAATTACCTTTGAAAGGTTATCAGACCGTATGAAAAGAAGTTTCTTTTATCCTGATATAACCGTATTTGTAACGGCGGATTTCAGCCTGAGCGAATTTAGAAGGAAGAGAAGAGATTTAGATAAAAGAAGTGTGGAAAGTAAAAAAAAAGAGGAGCGTATATTCAAAGGCCTGAAAATTATCAAAAAGAATCTTCTTGCGGCAGAGGAAATGGAGGTTACAAAGGTTATATATTATAACAATGACATGGATTCTGGCGTTTCACTGGTAGATAAGATTTTTCAGGTTGTCAATTTCAATAATAGTAAGACAAAGGTTTCTATCGTCATACCTCTGTACAACAAGGTAGACTACATAGACAGGGCTGTCAAATCAGTTCTTGCACAAACATATCAGAATTTTGAGGTTATAGTTGTGAATGACGGCTCTACAGACGGCAGTGAAAAGGTTGTTGCTCAGTTTGCTGATAAAAGAATCACTCTTTTTAACAATCTTACCCCGTCTGGAGAGACAGCCGCAAGAAATTACGGTATAAAACAAGCATCAACAGAACTTATTGCCTTTCTTGATGCGGACGATGAGTGGATGCCCCAATTTCTTAAAACCATCGTTCGTTTACACAGAAAGTATCCAGAGGCAGGGGCATATGCAACAGCATACATAGAAAAAAAAACTGACGGCAGGTTTAAAAAACCTATATTCTGGTTCATCCCGCGAGGCAAAGACTGGGAAGGGATATTACCTGATTATTTCAGGTCATCTTTATATGGTGCGTCCCCAGTCTGGTCCGGTGCAGTAGCAATACCCAAAAGAATTTTTGATGATTCAGGCTTTTTCGCTGAGGGTGTGAAGCGTGGTGGAGACCTTGACATGTGGGCAAGGATAGCGTTAAAATACAGTATAGTCTTCAGCCAGTATGTAGGGGCTGTTTACCACAAAGATGTCCAGGGAAGCAGTGTAAAAAGGTATAAATGCATATATGGATATAAGATTGTAGAT
>CAYOYL010000236.1:0-35119 GCA_964408175.1 uncultured bacterium | reverse complement strand
TATCTCCATCCGGCCTTACCTCCCAGAGGAGGTATTGACCGGGTTGTATCATTGCGACTTACTTCTTTCTTCGGATATATGTCCGGTCTCAAAACACCTGATTCTTACATCTTTCTATCCTGTACATATCCACCTCCTTATTGTAATATTTTCAGCACTTCACTTTCAGGCTAAATCTGGAAGTGCTAATATATCTTCACTATTGTACTTCAACATCTTATTTTGTCAAATCTTCCAATAGAGAAACGAGTTTCTGAGCGGTCTGCTCTTTTGTTATTTTTTTAAATTCTATAATCCTGCCATCTTTCCATAAAAAAATGACCTTTGAACCTTTATTCTGAGTACCAAAGAAGTCTGGTGTATCTCCTATGATTAGGTCAATCTTTTTCTCTTTAAGTTTCCTCTTTGCATTTTTTACTATATCAGTGGTTTCAAGGGCAAATCCTATAACCTTCTGGCTATCCCTTTTGATTTTACTGACCTCTTTAATAATATCAGGATTGGGAATAAGTTTAAGAGACCATGGCCTCTTTTGTTTTATCTTGCTTTTTGATTTTCTTGCAGGTCTCCAGTCGCTGACAGCAGCAGACATAATAAGAACATCTACATCTGGAAATACCTTTAGAATCTCCCTTCTCATATCTTCGGTACTCTCAACACTGATAAAGGTAACCCCCAGCGGGGGTTTAAGATTGGTGGGTCCGCTGACAAGTGTGATGCTGTGTCCCTTCTTCATACATTCTTCTGAAATAAGAAAACCCATCCTGCCTGTAGAAGGATTGCTGATAAAACGGACGGGGTCAAGATACTCTCTCGTTGGGCCTGCGCTGATAAGAACCTTCATATTTACCCCCACCTTTAAAATCTTTCATCCTCTTCTCGACACAACCTCTGCATACTGCTGAATCCTATACATCCTTTATCGCCTGGAGGAACTCTTCTTCGTATATCTTTACCCTAAATGCCTCTGCCTCTTTTTTCCAACGGATTTTATGGGCAAATCCGGCAGTTATCCATATCTCTCCCAGGCGACGCTCAAAAACATAGGGATACGATAACTGACCTCCCTTTTGACGACCAATGACCACAGGTTTTGTCCATGTTTTAGCATCATTGTCTGAGAATGCAATAGAGAGTTCTTCACGGTACCATGAAGTATCTACTTCAGATGCAGAATTAGGCTTTGTTTTCTCACATATACCGCCTTCAGGATTTAGTCTGTTCCACACCAGGGCCAATCTTCCACTGTTCAGTCTCAGTAGATAACCCGGGGAACTGCTTGAGTCTATATCACTGGGTTGAATTATCCTCCAGTATCTCCCGCCATCTGTTGAAATAGACTGCCAGAACCTGTCAAGATTTGTCCTTATCAGCATAAGTAATTTTCCATCACTTAACTCAGTAACTGTTGGTTCAGTAGCTCCATCATGATGCCCATGTCCGCCGATATCTATAAAATTACTTCGTTTCCATGTCTTGCCGTCGTCGTCCGAAAGGAGTGAACAAGATACCCAATGACCTGGATTAGAGACAAGGTGTTCAACAGTAGCAACCAGTCTCCCTTTAGAGGTCTGAATAAATCCAAAGAAATTTGCATTGTAACCATCTAATATCCTTTGATTGTCAATCCACGTCTTTCCACCATCCAGACTGCGCACTGCCCATACTTCAAGGCAGCAGTCTTTCGGCTCGCCCTTCTCCTCATCCCAACTGAATCTAAATACAGTAGAATTCAGATAGACCATTACCATAGCACCACTTTTAGTCTGTACGATATAGACCGTAGCAGGTTCTTTCCCTCCACGCAAGCCGGTTATTCCATCAGAGACAAAACAAGGCTTAGACCATGTCTTACCATCGTCTTTGCTGATGCTCACTCCATTCTGGACTACCGTCATTAATCCGCCTTCCTGCAGATTTAGAAAAGGGCCATCCTTTTCTATTAAAAGTTGATGACAGAGCGGATGCACATACCTGTCATTATCCATTTGTCTACCCCTTTATAATTAGACCTTTTGCTGATTTTTCAGGCATCTTTTTAATATTGTATTATACCACTATAAATTCTTTCCCGAAGGCAAAGAGAATAATTTGGCGAGCCACTCAAGTTCGGCTTCAATAAAGCCGTCTATTTCGCCATTCATCACTGCTTCTACATTTCCAGTTTCAAATCCTGTTCTGTGGTCTTTGACCATTGTGTATGGACAGAAAACGTAAGACCTTATCTGACTGCCCCACTCTATTTTTTTCTGGTTCCCTCTTTTTTCCGCTTCTGCCTTTTCGCGTTCTTCAATCTCACGCTGGTATAATCTACTTTTTAGGAGTTTCATAGCAAGTTCCCTGTTTTTGAACTGTGAACGTTCGTTCTGGCACTGTACTACTATACCTGTAGGCAGGTGCTTAATTCTCACTGCCGTTGAAACCTTGTTAACGTTTTGTCCTCCAGCTCCACCTGACCTATATGTATCCATCTCAATATCATCTTCTTTAATTTCAATGTTTATATCTTTAGGCACCTCAGGTATTACGTTCACTGCTGCAAAACTTGTGTGTCTTCGCTTATTTGAATCAAAAGGAGATATCCTTACAAGACGGTGAACACCATTTTCTCCCTTAAGGTATCCATATGCATATGGACCTGATATAATAGCAGTGATTCTTTTAACCCCTGCCTCTTCACCGGGAAGGGAATCAACAACGTTGACTCCAAATCCTTTTGCAGATGCCCACTTGCTGTAAAGTCTCCACAGCATACTTGTCCAGTCACAGGCTTCTGTTCCTCCAGCCCCGGAATGCAGTTCCATAATTGCATTTTTGCTGTCTTCTTCCGATGTCCACATAAGTTTCATCCTGATTTTCTTTATGTCCTCTTCTATCTCTCTGGTAATTCTTCTGCCTTCTTTTTCCATCTCCTCGTCATCTTCAGAGGAGAGTAGTTCTATTATCGTGTTAAGATTTTCAACCTTTTTGTCTATGGAATCCACATCAGCAAACCTCTCATTTAAGGCATTCCACCTGTCCATTTTTTCCTGGTCATCCCGGGCGTTCCAGAAGCCTTTTTTTTCACGTTCTTTTTCAAGAGATGCAAACTCCTTACGTTGTTTTTCCAGAGCAAGGTTGGTTTTTATCTCTCCCCATAGTTTATTTAGCGCTGAGTATTTTCCACGCATCTGAATTATTTCACTTTTCATAGACTCTGCTCCATGTAAGTTCCATAAGTGGTTTGACCCCTTCACCTGTAAGGGCTGATATAAAACATACTTCATCAAACTCCTTTTTGAAAGCATTGATATTTTCCTGCGATGCCGGAATGTCTATTTTGTTGCCCACGATAATTTCTTTTTTTTCGCACAGTTTTCTGCCGTATTTCTCCAGTTCCTTACGAATGGCATAATACCTCGTTAAAGGTTCGGGCTGAGATACATCAACCATATGAAGAAGTATTTTCGTGCGTTCTATATGCTTCAAAAATTGATACCCCAGTCCCTTACCTTCGGATGCTTTTTCTATGATTCCAGGTATGTCCGCTATGACAAAACTTCTCATATCGCTGAGGTTAACCACCCCGAGAACCGGAACAAGTGTTGTAAAAGGGTAGTTCGCCGTTTTTGGTTTTGCTGCAGAAACCTTGGATATCAGGGTGGACTTACCACTATTGGGCCAGCCAACTATACCGACATCGGCAAGCAGTTTCAATTCAAGTTTTATATACTTTATCTCACCCTCACCTCCACTGGTGGCTCTTCTGGGCGCCTGGTTTGTAGAAGACTTAAAGTGTGTATTTCCTTTCCCGCCTTTCCCTCCTTCTGCTGCTACAAAACGAGCGTTTTCTTCTGAGAGGTCTGATAAAAATATCTCCTTGCCGTCTTTTATCTCTTCTATAATTGTCCCCACAGGTACCGGAATGATGAGGTCTTTACCTGAGCGGCCTTCTTTATTGCTTCCCTGACCGTTGGCACCATTTTCAGCCTGAAAGTGCTGCCGATATTGAAAATCTATGAGGGTGTGAATATCCTTGCTTGCAACGAAAACAATACTTCCACCGTTTCCTCCATCCCCCCCGGAAGGTCCACCCTTCGGGACAAACTTCTCCCTTCTGAAGGCAATGCAGCCATCTCCTCCATCACCAGATTTTATCCAGACTTTTGCCGTATCAATAAACATAACTATTTTTGTAAAGAGAGAGTCGTGACAGCAACGCTACCGGATACTTCTTATTCTCAGGTTTCTGTGATATGAAACTGCAAACCTGTGTGCCTCGTCTCTTACACTCTGCAAAAGATGAAGTTCCGGGGAATCCCTTTCCAATCTTAAAAAACACTTTTCTCCTGACAGGTATACGTCCTCGTTCCTTTTTGCCAGTGATATAACAGGTGCATCAATATTAAGCGTTTTAAGGATTCTTACCGCAGTATTCAGCTGTCCCTTCCCGCCGTCAACAAGTATCAGGTCGGGCAGTTCCTTTCTTTCTTCCTCTGAGTCAAACCTCCTTGTCAAAACCTCCTCGAGCATCTTATAGTCATTTATTCCTTCTTTATACCTTATCCTGAATTTTCTGTAGTTATCAGTATCTCTTATCCCTCCTTTAAAAGAAACCTTGCTTGCCGTGGAGTTTACGCCCGATACGTTGGAAACATCATATCCCTCTATGTGATAGGGAATTTTTTTAAGATGAAGGGTTTTCTTAAGATTTTCCAGTACATTGTGTTCTCCGTAAGTAATGAGAGACATCTCATCCCTGATGGGGAAACGTTTACCGAGTGCTTCAAGCATAAAGATACGGTTTTTTATCTCCTGAGCCTTCTCAAACCTGAGGTTTTTAACCTCTTCAGTAAGCTGCCCTTTCAGTCTTTTTTGAAATTCTCCGTAATGACCTTCAAAGAAAGCAACCAGACCATTGACAATATCCCTGTATTCCGCTTCAGAAACCTTTCCTTCGCAGGGACCGGCACATCTGTGTATATAATACTGCGTGCATAAACGCACCTTTTTTTTCTCAAGGTTATACCTGCAGTTTCTGACAGGATAATATCTCCTGATAAACTTCACCACTCTTTTCAACAAATCAACATTGGTAAAGGGACCGAAATAAAGAGAACTTCCGTCTTTTTTTTCACGCACAATAAGGACTGCAGGGAATCTCTCATCTGTAATCTTAATCATAGGATAACTCTTGTCATCCTTAAGGTTTATATTATATTTTGGCTGATATTTCTTTATAAGACTGTTTTCAAGTATCAATGCTTCTGCTTCAGATGCAACCGGGATAAACCCAAAGTCCTCTATCCTTTCAGAAAGGATGAGATTTTTGGTATTGTTTCCGCTTGGAGAGAAATATGAACTGATTCTTTTTTTTAGTGATAATGCCTTCCCAACGTATATGACCTTATTGTTCCCGTCCTTCATAAGATAAACTCCGGGAACATCCGGAGTATTACTCAGTTTCTTTTTTATCCTTCTTTTCACCATCTGGTGCATCTTCCTTTTTCTCTTCTTTTTTTTCTTCAACAGGAGGTTTTTTAACCTCATCAACATAGTTCAACTGCAGTTCTGCTATGACCCCTGTTAAAAATTTATCTTCATCCTCAGTGAGATTCCCTTTTGTTTTTTCCTTGAGCATCTCCATAATCTCTATAATCTGTTTTGCCGTTTCAAGGTTCCTTTCTATTTTGCCTGTCACGGGATTGGGTACCTTGCCCATTGCCTGCCATCCCCAACCTGAAAAAAAAGTTACCACAAAATTAAAGAGTCCCTCTTCCGCCATTTTCCCCTCCTTTTCTCAAATCTCTAAAGATATTTCTCTATATCCTCTACGTAAACCCTCCTGTAACCTTCATGTGTAGAATCAAGAGATATCTTCTTTTGTGTTCTACCCCATCTGGGATGCAAATCACACCTTATCTCTCCGCTTGCTTCAGGAAGAGAATAATACCTTCCGATAGTTTTTTCAGTGTTGCTGTGGGTGTCAAAAATTTTCAGATACCTGTAACCGTCTACGGGATAGGTATCCAGTAAAACATATCTTTCGTCATCTGAATAACTGCAGTGTCCATCTAAAGTCTGTATATTGTCACTCAAAAAGCGGTACTTCCCGGTCTTATCGTCTATCAGCCAGAAACCCTGTTTATCCTTATAATCTATCCATGCAATTATGACCTCGTTATTTTTCCAGTCATAATGAGATATGATATAGCTATCCACAAGGTCATAGACCTCTTTCCCCTCTTTGTCCGAACTGAAAAACCTTGTTCGAAATTGTCCCGAAGTTTCTTTTTTCCACCTGTTAAGGAATGAAAACCTTTTGCCGTCAGGAGAAAATTCCGTATGGTTTATCCACCCGAAAGACTCGCTGACACCTTTTTCTTTTCTGAAATCCAGCAGTTGAGTAAGAGGTATGATAAGTTTATAATTACCAGTTTCAAGATTAACAAGATAAACCCCGTCATCTTCAGGCCATCTCTTGTTTTCAAAGGTATCGGGTAATCCCTCATAACCATAACCCGGCCTCCATCGGGCAAGTCTTGCGAAATTTATACTCAGGGCATATTTACCGTCAGGACTCACTGAACTTACAGGACGGGGTATTTCTCTTTTCTTACCACTTCTCATCTCATATATTATGCTGATAAAGGTACCATCCCTTACGGAATTATAAAGTATTCTCTGCCCCGGGAGCCACTGGAGCATTGAACCCTGCTGGAAGTTCCATGCGCATGTCTCATCTATAATATCTACCTTACCTGTTTTTATTTCCATAAGGCAGATTTTTACTGAATCATTTTTTGCCGGCGCTCTGTTCTGAAAACCTGCTTCATGAAAGAGAAAGAATTCTTCTTTTTCATCCCACGTGCACTTGTCATAATATCCGAAGAAACAATAACCTCCTTCAGGACTTACAGCATTCATTTTTTTCTCCTTAAACATCCCGGGTTTTTACAGAATTTAGAAGTTTAAACTTCATCACTTTTTATATATGCCCGCCTGCGAGGGTATTAACAACCATCTGAACCAGCGGGACAATTAGATTAAAACCGCCGAGAAAAACAAAAGCCATTACAATAAAAATACCATATCTTTCCATCTTTTCGTAACGATAGCGTATATTCCTCGGTAAAAAAACACTCAGCATTCTTGAACCATCAAGAGGAGGTATGGGGATGAGATTAAAAAAAGCGAGTATAAAGTTTATGTACGCTCCGAGAAATAGTATCTCTTTAACAACCCCTGCGTTAAAACTTCTGGACAGGAGTGCCAGAAACGTGCCTATTACAATATTACTTGCAGGGCCGGCAAGTCCCACTGTAAATATACCCCTGTCATAATCCCTGAAGTTAAAAGGATTGATGGGTACCGGTTTTGCCATCCCTATAGCGAATCCGCCTCTTGTGATAATCAAAAGTATGACGGGCAATAATATCGTTCCAAAGAGGTCAATGTGAGGAATGGGGTTTAGGGTCAGTCTCCCCATCATTTTGGCAGTTTCGTCCCCGTTCAGTAATGCCGCATAACCATGGCAGAACTCATGTACCACAACAGAAAAAAAAAGTATGAACAACAAAACTACAAACTGTATGCCCTGCATGATTTATCCCTATTATTATTCCTCTTTCAGGTGTAAGGAAAATAACCTTAAACAGAAAAGATAAACTACAACTGCTATGATTATACCAGTAAACAATAGAACTGGCAAGGAAAACAGGTCTTTTACTGCATTTTTGTATAAATACAGCACCACTCCCATAAAAATGGTAGCAAAAATAATTTTTACGAATACAGGTTTCATTGTTCTCAGTTCAACATACAGATGTTTTTTGTTAAAAAGATGGACTAAAAGGATAAAATTTGTTATTCCAACAAGAGATGTTGAAAGTGCTATCCCACTATGCCCAAAAAGATTCATAAAGATAATGTTCAGAACAAGATTCACAGATATGCTGAAAACCCCTATTTTTACCGGAGTGGATGTATCCTTATGAGCATAAAAGGCTCTACTCCATACTGATATGCCTCCGTATCCAAGTAAACCTATGGAATAGAAAGCAAGCGGAGAAGCAACAAGAGAAACCGACTCTCCACTGAACATCCCTCTGGCAAAGAGGAAAGAAACTATCTCTGTTCTGAATATTATTAAACCGAGTGTAAAAGGGAGTAGAAGAATAACAAGAAGATACAATGAATACCTCAAGTTTTTTATGAACCTGTCATTATTTTTAGAGTTAACATCTTCAGAAAACCATGGAAGAACTGCTGTTGAGATGGAAATGGCAAAAACGCCCAGCGGCAGTTGAAAAATACGCGTGCTGTACCATAGACCGGAAACCGCTCCTTCATAAAGCAGATTGGCAAGAGAATAATCAACAAGGAGATTTATAGGAGTAACTGCAACCCCTATAACTACAGGAGCAAGGAGTCTTCCCATTTTTTTTACTACAGGGTGTGAAAATCTAAAATTCAGCCTTACCCTGTATCCTTTTTTCAATACAGGTAACAGCGTAAATAAAAACTGTCCTGTTCCACCCAAAAGTACTGTTATACACAAACCAAATATTTGTTTTTCGGGTGTATTTCCAAAGAGCGGCAATAGCAGAAAAAGTCCTGCAATCCATATCGCATCAAGAATTACCGGCGACAGTGAAGGGAGGAAAAAATTTTTATATGCGTTGAGCACACCCATATTGAGAGCAGTCAAAGATATAAATATCAGATAGGGAAAGGTGAACCTTAATAGAGTCCATACCTGCCACCACCTTGAGGCCTCACTGATTATGTGGGTTGATATAAAACTTGTGAAAAGAACTATCAGGAAAAGGGTTGATGTTGCAATTAAAGAAAGTGTGAAAGAAATATTGAAAATTTCCTTACCTGCTTTTTTCTTTTCCTCATCCGAAACATACTCAGTGAATATGGGTATGAAGGCAGTATTCAATGCCCCTTCAGCAAGAAGCCCCCTGAAAAAATTTGGTATCATAAAAGCAATAAGGAATGCATCATATACTGAGGTAGTACCAAAAAAATTAGCAGAGGAAACCTCTCTGGCAAGACCGAAGAGACGTGCAATAATTGTTCCGATGGAAACTATTGATATTGCCCTGAGTATCCTTGTTGAACTCATTTCTTCTGTTTCAGGAGAGGGAAGAATATTACTTCCCTGATGGAAGAGGAGTTTGTCATGAGCATCACGAGACGGTCAATACCTATGCCCAGTCCCCCGGCAGGGGGCATACCGTATTCAAGAGCCTCAATGTAGTCTTCATCAAGCACCTTTTCCCTGTTTTCGGATAGACTGCCTATATTTTCAGAAAATCTTTTATGTTGTTCTATAGGGTCGTTTAACTCTGAATATGCATTAGCAATCTCAAGACCGCCTATGAAAAGTTCAAATCTTTCAGTTATCTCGGGACTGTCAGGATAAGACTTCGCAAGAGGTGAAATCTCAGCAGGATATCCGTAAACGAAGGTGGGATTGGAAAAGGTAGGCTGCACCTTTTTTTTGAAAATCTTGTCAAGAATCTCAAAAACGTTATTTTTATCCTCGTCTGTTAATTCTATGCTCTGCTCTTCGGCTTTTTTCAGTACCGCATCCTTGTTTCGCCAGTCTTTAAGTCCCAAACCTGCAAATACCTCGTTCCATCTGATTTCCTTCCATGGAAGGGAAAAATTCACCTTTCTACCCTGATATTCCATTGTCATACCGTTATTAACTTTTTCAGACAAAGAGGTTATAAGGGATGCCGTGAGGTCCATCATCTGCCTGTAGTCCCCATAAGCAGAGTATAATTCCAGCATTGTAAATTCAGGATTGTGGAGAGGGGAAATACCTTCGTTTCTGAAGGAACGGTTGATTTCATAGATTTTTTCAAGGCCGCCTACCAACAGACGTTTAAGGTAAAGTTCAGGAGCAATCCTCAGGTAAAGATTTGTTTCAAGTGTATTGTGATAGGTGATGAAGGGTTTAGCCTCCGCACCGCCGGCTATGGGATGCATCATTGGTGTATCAACCTCTATAAAACCTCTGTTATTAAGGAACTCTCTTATATACTGTAAAATCGTAATCCTTTTATTGAAAATCTCTTTAGATTCATTGTTCATAAGCAGGTCAAGGTACCGCTTCCTGAACCTTATTTCAACATCCTTCAGTCCGTGCCACTTCTCAGGGAGAGGATTCAGAGATTTGGAAAGTATCGTAAGATGTTTTATAAGAATTGTCAGTTCGCCCGTTTTCGTACGGAAAACATCTCCTTCAACACCAATTATGTCACCAATATCCAGTTTTTTAAAGAGATATTTATCTGTTTCGGTAACCATATTTTCCCTGAAATACAACTGGATTTTCCCTGTGGAGTCTTTTATATCAAAAAAAGAGGAACCGCCATGTTTTCTGACAGCCATAATTCTCCCTGCCACTTTCACATCCACTTCCCCTTCTTTTATACAGGTACTCTCTTTTTTTGGAAATGCTCTGCCATAAACATCTATACCTTGTTTTTTTAATTCTTCAAGCTTTTCAATCCTCTGGGTTCGTATATTTTCTTCACTCATCGGTGTTATCCCTTTCTCCCTTGATTTTTTTAATCTTTATCAGCCTTACCTTCTTGGTATCGGATTCCTGTATGGTAAACTGGTATCTACCGTAAACAAAACTTTCGCCCTTAAGTGGAAATTTCCCGAGGTGTTCAAGCACAAAGCCTGCTATGGTTTCAAACTCACCCTCAGGAATCTCTAAACCTATCTCTTCATTTACCTTCTCCACTTCCATGCTGCCTGATACCAGAAAGTTCCCATCCGGCAATATATGAAGTTCTTTAATATCTTTTTTATATTCGTCAGATATCTCACCCACGATTTCTTCCACAAGGTCTTCCATTGTGACCAGACCGGCAGTTCCTCCATACTCATCAACCACTATCGCCATCTGCATCTTTTTCCCCTGCAGTTCACGCATCAGGTCACTAACCCTTTTGCTTTCAGGTACAAAGTAAGGTTCACGCATAAAATCTTTTGTTTTCAGGGTCTCCTGTTCTGCAAGTCCGTCTATTCCGCGTGCCACAATATCCTTTATGTAAACTATACCGGTTATTCTGTCAATGTCTTCTTTGTAAACAGGCATTCTTGAAAACCCTTCTTTTGCTATAGTGTTGATGACATCTTTAAGGGGGGTATTCTCTTCTACTGAGATTATATTCATTCTTGCCGTCATAATCTCCTTCACCATCTTGTCACCTATTTCAAAGATGCTGTCAATCATATCGCGTTCTTCTTCTTCAATAAGCCCTTCTTCCTCTCCTGCTATAATCATTGCCTTCAGGTCATCTTCAGTCAGGACAGGGATAATGGAATCCATTCTACCTCCGAAAATCCTGACGAAAAACCTTGCAAATAATAAGAAAAATTCAGTAATGGGTGTGAATAAGGTACAGGAAAATCTGATGGGCAGTGCGAAGATAAATGCCGCTGTTTCAGCGTGTTTTTTAGCAAGACTCTTGGGGATTATCTCCCCAAAAATCAGGATGATAAAAATCATTATCCCGGTAACCAGTGTGATGCTTAATTTATGAAAAATTCTCTGGCTGAGAGCCGCAGCCAGAACTGATGCGAAGATATTAACTATATTGTTACCCACCAGAATAGTTACCAACACCCTGTTTGGATTTTCAAACCAGAAACTCAGCCTCTTTGCTTTTTCCTCGTCCCTTTCTGCAATTTTTTGAAAGTGGTGTTTGCCGAATGACAAAAAAGCAGTCTCCGCGGCGGAAAAGAAAGATGAGAGTAGAATAAGTATAATAAGAGTCAGATAATAGACGAATAAATCCGGTTCAATCATTTTATTAGGTATTTACTCCAATCCTGCAGAGATAACCTTCCGTTCTCTGCAAACTGTTTTTTGGATGTGAGGAAGGTTTTAATAAACTGTTCCAGTACTTCATCTATTACAACCTCCCTGTTCAAAATCTGCTTGATAGAAATCCTTTCAGATGCTTCTCCTGTTTCGTTATTCACATTTATCCCGACACCTGCTACATAAACATCTCTTTTCTTTACAATGAGAATACCTGCTATTTTTTTCCCATCCATTATTATATCATTAGGCATCTTTATCTTGCAAATTATTCCGAAAAAGTATAGAGATTTAACAGTCGTCAATGACAAAAGTTCTGAGAGATGAGGGACCTCCATACTCTTTAAAATCCATGAGAAATAAAGGCCTCCGGGGCGAGAAAACCACTCCCTTCCATATCTGCCTTTTCCTCTGGACTGTTCTGTTGCCGTCACTATTCCAGTTTTCCCTTTGCGTAAAATCTCTTCCGCTGTATCCATCGTGGAAACAACCTTCCCATAGTGGTATACCGAAATTCCCTGTATCACAGAAGTTTTTTTGCATCCCATTCCCGGGTGGTCCTTTTGAGATTAACCTATTACAAAGCCGACACCTTCCATGGTGAGATATTTTCTTGTTATACCCTTGAAGGAAATATCCCTCAAGATATTTCTATTGATACCTCCCCCTGTTAAAACCAACATGGCGGATGGATATTTTTTGAAGGCATGGGTTAATATACTGTTTATGGCACCCGGAATACCATACCTGATCCCGGCAGATATTGCTTCATCAGTGTTTTTCCCGGGGAATCTTGCGGAAATAATTCTACCCCCTTTTATCATAGACGTGGTGGTTAGAGCATCCATCCACAGTTTTCCATTAGGAATAATGCAGCCTCCTGTAAATCCTGCTGTTTTTGCCGCCGCGTCAATTGTTATTGCTGTCCCGATGTCAACCACAATAACAGGAGAACCAAACAATCTCATAGCCGCCTTACAATTTAAGACCCTGTCAACACCGACAGTCTCAGGATTTTTTATCTTCAAAGGGATACCGCAACCTGAAGGTCTGATGATTAAGGGATGTTTTCTATAAAAACTGCTGAATTTCTTCTTAATTACAGGGTTGACTGAAGGGACAACAGAAGCCACCCCAATACGTACAGGTTTTATTTTTTCCCATCCGGCAGGCAGACTCAGTGACTCAACATCCTGAGTCTGAATAACCCTTACCTCAACAAGTTTTGAATCCTGAAACACGCCGAGTTTCAGCCTGCTGTTTCCTACCTCAATACCTATCGTATTCATCACTGGTGGTTGTACTCTGCTACTTTTATATCTGTAAATAACACCTCTTTACCCCTGTTTATATCTATCCCTTTTACAGATACGGTCAGATTTTCAGAATAATCTTTCTCTATAGAGGTTGCATATATCCTTTTTTCATCAATATAAAAAACCGCCTGTTCCCCTTTTGTTGAAACTGCAATTCTGTGCAGGCCGTCTCCATGCTCAAATTCACCAATTGAATTTTCACCTATCCTTACCAAAGTATTTTCTATGGATATTTCCGGTACACTGCCATACTTCAGAGAGAGCGCGGTTTGTCTGTCCGGAATAAACATGGTAACCTCAAGGGAATAATTACCTGAGGTGCTTATCTTCTTTTGTACCTTCCCTTCTCTCAGAAACCTCATCCATTTTTTTTCTGCATATTCAGCTATCTCCACAGACGCATCTGACAGTATCCACCCTTTAGGTACCATCCCCAGGTTATATTTACTGAAATCTTCCATATACAAAGCTTTTTCACCAGCGGTAAATATGTCCTGTCCTCCAACTATGCCCAGACTCTTTACCCCTGTATTAGAGGTGCTTTTTGCCGTAACCAATTTGCCTTCAGGCGTATACCTGTAATAATCGGATGGTACACTGCTGACAATTTCAGTTATGGCATTTTCAAGCATTATCATAACCGCCTTTTCCATAGGGGTGTTTTTGTAACTTTCAAACCCCGCTCCCAGGGCAACTGAACCTATAAGCCCACCGCCTATAATCCCCAGACTTGACCGTGAAGAATAACCTTCAACAGTACCTGTTTTTATTATCCTTCTTGTGTAGACATCAACAAGTCGGATACTTGCTGCAATATAAGCCTCTTTTTTTTCTATTTTGAGTCCTCCCCCTATCTTCCATGGGAGAGGCACCACAATTCCTCCTCCGGTTCTGCCCTGATAATTCGGTTCAAATGCGGTGATAGCCCCTGTTAGGATAATATCTGCAGTTTCAAAAGTTCCTTTTTCCGGAGCAGATTTTGCCCAGCCACTTTCGCCCAGTTCATACTCATTTTTTATGTCATCAAGTGCGTCACTCTCAAGCACTATAAATCTGTTAGTTTTGAAAAGAGCATCTATAAGCATCTCCTGCGTGCCATCACCAATTCTGCCGTATGCTCTCCCAGCCTTAACCTCAAAGTTTCCCACTGCAATTCTTGCTTTTGGTCCTTCGTAAGACAAAATATCGGCTGCTGACGCCCCACCCGTTGTAACCTTGGTTGTTACCTCAGTATCTGTAGTTGCACAAGAAGCACACAAAAGTAAAACTCCCAATACAAACAACAACCTTTTAAGTAGAATAAACATTTTTTCTCCTCCAAATTTTCCCTGACTCTCCAAATCCCCTCTAACCCCCTTTAATAAAGGGGTATTTTCCTTCTTCTCTCCCCCGCTCCCTTCCCTTCTATTCAACCTCACTGTATTCCCAATAACCTTTCTATTAATAATATACCACCAAATATTCTGTCTATCAATAATTTGACTTGTAAAATGTTGGGAGTAAAATAAATAGTATGAAGATATTTTACATATTGATAATTATTTTCATATCGGCAATGCTCGGTACCGCCCTTAATGAGTTACTGTTACTTTTCATCCCTGAACACTGGGCTCTCTATGAAGTAATGTCCGCTGCGATAAAGCCCCTGTGGAGTATAGAAAAACTTGACCTTATCATATTCTCCATCAATTTTGGCATCAGTTTCAATTTTAACATTCTTACACTTTTTGGTATTATAGCAGGATGTCTGTTCAGTTTACGTAAGGTTTGATACCTTACGTTCTGTTTATCTCCTGAGGGAAAATACTGTAAAATAGTGAAGAAAGGCGTTTATATGGAAGAGAAAGATACTATCCTGAAGATAGTAAAAGAAGACATCTTGAGGATAATGGACGAAAAAGAAGGTTCTACTACCAGACATCTTATAGAAAGGGAAATTGAAGCCTCTCCCCACTGCATCCAGGAATCTTTGAGTGCTCTTGAGAAAGAAAGGTTGATATACATTAAAGGTGGTTTTGTTTCTTTGACAGAGACCGGGATAAAACAGGCAGAGGATATAGTAAAGAGACACCTTATAATTGAGGAATATTTTAAAGAAAACAAGCAAGAAGAGGGAAAAGCCCACGAAAAGGCCCACATCCTTGAACATTACGTTTCCAGAGAGGTTCTCAATAATATTAAGAAAATCTCCACATTTAAAATGTATGGCATCCCCCTGAAGGAACTTGGATTTAACAAAGCAGGTATAATAACCGATATTAAACTCTACGATTATGCATTATTTGAAAGGATGGTTAGTATGGGAATATGTCTGGGAGAAAAAATCAGGGTCAAGTACAGCATCCCTGATGGTATAGTTATCAGTATCAGCGGTAAAAGTTTTGCAGTGGGTGACGAGATAGCCAGACAGATTGAGGTATCAAGATATGGATATAAAATTTAAGATTCTTCTGCTCGGTCAGCCTAATGTAGGGAAATCTTCATTACTTAATGCCATGGTAGGCCCAAAGGTTATAGTATCCAATTATCCAGGAACAACCGTTGAAGTAACCAGAGCGGTAAAAATAATTGATGGTGAAAGGATAGAGATTGTAGATACTCCGGGGATATATTCCATCTCTGATATGTCGGAAGAAGAGAAGGTTACTGAGAAGGCGCTTTTTGAAGAAGAAGTGGACGGAGCAATAATCGTTGCCGATAGTGATTCACTTGAAAGAAGTCTCTACTTTGCATTTCAGGTTCTGGAAGCAGGACTCTCCGTTGTGTTGGCCTTGAATTTTGTTGAAAGCGCTGAAAAAAAAGGGATAACAATTGAACATGAAAAACTATCTGAAATACTCGGTATACCGGTTGTTCCCATAAACCCCTTAACTAAGTACCGGGTAAACGAACTGATAGATATCCTTATAAATATTAAAGAAAACAAGACTCTCCCTTTTAACATAAAGTACGATGACCATATAGAGAAAGCCATAGAAAAAATATTACCGCAAATAGTAAAAAATTCTTTACCTGAAAGGTTTATAGCCCTCAGACTTCTGGAAGAAGACGTTGACTTTTATAAGCATTTAAAAGACAAAAAGATAGTTGAGCAGGTAAAAGAGGGGCTAAAAGAACATCCAAGAATCAGTCAGGATATAGCAATAGCCAGATTCGGTACCGCCGCTTTCATTGCAAAAAGAGTTACCCGGATAGTACAGGTTGATGAAACAGCCAAAAGTCTGGAAGAACGGATTGACAGGATTATTCTCCATAGATTTTGGGGACCTGCTATTACATTACTAACATTCTCTTTTATCTTTGGCGCATTACTTTATCTTGGAGGCTGGATAGAAGAATCCCTGATGCATTTTATTGAAAACGTTTTTCTTCCCCAAATTCAACTGCTGGGTGGTTTCTTCGGTACGGTTTTGGAGATGGGACTGACAGGGGTAATGGCAGGTATTGCCATTGCTCTGCCATATGTCTTTTTATTCTATTTCCTTTTTACTCTGATTGAAGATACAGGTGTTCTTTCAAGGTTCGTTATTAACCTCGGGAGATTTTTGGGAAGGCTGAATCTTCCGGGGAAAGCAATTATCCCACTTGCTCTTGGTCTTGGCTGTACCGCACCGGGTATCAGGGCCACAAGGGTTCTATCGTCAGAAAAAGAGAGGTTTTGTACTGCAACTCTTTTTACCGCAGTTCCCTGTTCTTCCCGTACCGCAATAGTAATGGGAATAGTTGGACACTTTGGCGGCAAAGGTATGGCCGTTGCAGTTTTTGCTTCCATTGCAGTTGCATTTTTAATTTTTGGTTATTTTGTAAAAAAAATTGCGCATCTGAAGAAAAAACCTGCTCTATACGAGTTACCAGAGTTACCACCCTACAGAATACCCTCAATCAGGAATATTATCATAAAGAGTTGGATAAGGATGAAAACCTTTGTTTATATAGTAATCCCGTTTTTGGTCATAGGAGGGATTATATACGGGGCCCTTGATAAATTGGGGGTTACACAGGTAATCGTAAAACCCTTTTCGCCTATCACATGGTGGTTAAATTTACCTGATAAGGCAATCATTCCATGGGCATTTGCATATTTACAAAAAGACCTTTCTGCTGCAATGCTTTTTTCTGTTCTTGGTAATAATATAGATTCAGTTATGTCACCTTTACAGATATACACATTTGGAGTGGCAACCACGGTGGGGATTCCCTGTATGATTGCTTCCGGGATACTCTGGAAGGAATTCGGATTTGGTAAGGCGTTTCTCTTAACCCTACTATCAGCCATTTATGGTCTTTTGTTCGCCGGTCTGGCATGGAGAGGAATCAATCTTTTTTTATAATGTTAGAGATTTCCTATCCTATTCACGCCCAATATCATGAAAAAAATATATATAAGGACATATGGGTGTCAGATGAATTTTTACGACTCGGAGAAGATACTGGCTCTCCTGAAAGAACACGGGTATGCTCAGACAGATTCTCCGGAAGAAGCGGATTTTATTGCAGTGAACGCATGCAGTGTCAGGCAACATGCTGAAGATAGGGCCATCGCATTCCTCAGTTCACATCAATATCTGAGAAGAGAGGGTAAGTTTCTTTGCCTGTTCGGGTGCACTGCCAACCTGTACGGAAAAAGACTCCAGGAAAAATACCATTTTATAGACATTGTATGCGGTGCCAATAATTACCACCGTCTGCCAGAACTGCTGGAAACTTCCAAAAGAGGAGTGTGTGTTACAGGAGAGAGTGAACAACCTTTTATTGACCTACCTGTCATCGTCCGCGGTGACCTTCACGCATTTGTAACAATTACGAAAGGATGTGAGAATTACTGTACATTTTGCGTTGTTCCATTCACCCGGGGAAAACTTGTAAGTAAAAACCCTGAAGATATCTATAAGGAGATAGAATCTCTGACCGGACAGGGAATAAGAGAGATTATTTTGCTCGGTCAAAACGTTAACGAGTACAGAAGCATCACAGGAATGGGGTTCACGGAACTTCTGGAGAAGATACACAATATTAATGGGATACTGCGTATAGGATTTCTAACCTCACATCCAAAGGATATTCCTGACGAACTCCTCCTTTCTTTTAAATATCTGCCTAAGTTATACAAACACCTGCATCTTCCCATACAGTCAGCATCAAACAGGATATTGAAACGGATGAACAGAAGATATACATTTGAAAGATATCTTGAAGTAATTGCTGAGGCCCGGCAAGTCACACGGGATATTTCAATTACCTCAGATATTATTGTCGGATTCCCTTCGGAAACAGAAGAGGATTTTGAAAAAACCTGTTCTGCAATAAAGGATATTGAGTTTGACGACCTGTTTATCTTCAAATATTCACCAAGACCTGATACAGCAGCCTCCAGAATGAAAGACGACGTAACGCAGGAGGAAAAGGAAAGAAGACATCAGGTGGTACAGAATATTCAGGAAGAGATATCTTTAAGAAGGAACAGACGATTTGTAGGCAAAACCGACAATGTTTTTGTTCTTAAACCCAGTGGGAAAAAAGAAAACTTTTTTTTAGCGAGGTCATCATATAATAAATCGGTCCTTTTTGAATCTAAAGTTTCACAGTTAGGCAGACTTGAATCTGTAGTTTTTAACTCTGCCGGTCGCCGTTATCTCTACGGATATTCCTGCGGTGGGTGTAAAAGACAAAGATTATCGTTACAAGACCCAATATAATGCTCATAACAACCTTACCGGTTTCTATGAATTCCTCCTGTTGCTCTCCAACCGTAAGAATCTCAATCTGCTCTGCATGGATATCTCTTTCCCCCATATGTTGCGGGCAATGAAGATGATAGACCCCTGAAATCTCAATAATATCGCCTTTCATATTGTATCTGCCCGTATGTCCTATCCTGTTTCTAAGTTCAGCGTTAAGAACAACGCCTATGAAAAAACCATTATTTCCAACATTGACCCAGAAATTTTCTCCGTCCCGCATTATATCTCCCACAACCTCTCCTGTTATCACCACCATCTGTCCATCATACTTCTGTGATTCCTCAAAGAGGTCTCTGATAGAAACCGCATCTGACGATAATGAGATACCTGCGAGAGATAAGAAAATGCACGGTAAGACCCAAATATGTTTTATTTTCATCTTTCTCATTCCCTGTTTCAACCTGTAATTCTTCTATCAAATTTCTAATTTAATCTACTGAGGGCTTTTAAGAGAGAGTACAAACCTGAAAAATACGAAAACAGATATAAATTCAAGACGTCCCAGCCACATCTGTAAGATATAGAATATCTTCAGTCCGTTCGGCATATCAGGTGTTGTTATCCCCATTGAAAGCCCTACGTTGGCAGTTGCGGAAACAGATTCAAAAAGAGCCGGGAGAAACGGGTACCCGTAGAAAGTGCCGATAATACCACCTGCCAGATAAAGAAGCACGTAAAGAAGAATTATTATCACCACCGTTTTTATGTGACTGTCTTCAAGACTAATATCTTTAATGTGATGGAACCTTTCAACAATCACTGCGGATTCCGGAGATGTTAAAATTCTTATCTCTTTTTTTATCCCCTTAAAAAACAATCCCATCCTCAGAATTTTAATGCCGCCTGCGGTTGAGGACGAACTTCCGCCAAGACCCATTGCTATTATTATTCCAAGAATAGCTAACGGGGGCCAGTAGTACAAGAAATGCTGGACGCTTATATTGGAATAGCCAACCCCTGTATGGGCGGAGATTAACTGATAAAATGTTTTGCGGAAAAAGGAAAGATAATTTGGAAAAGGAAACTGAGATATAAAACCAACACATACAATTGAAAAAATGGTCAGAATACTCAGGATGTAGACCTTCAGTTCAAAGTTTCTTATAAGTTCCTTAGGTCTTCCTGTCCATACCGCATAGTGAACGCCAAAGTTGATTGCACCGAGTAAGAAGAGCATTGCAGTTATCACTTCTACTTCAGGGCTGTGGTAGTATAAAATATTCTGGGACTGTACCGCAAATCCTGCGGTATCCCACCCGGCCATAAAAAGACATACTGCATGGAACAAAGACCTTCCAGGAGAGATATCCCTGAAAAGGTTGATAAAGAAAAGTATAAGTGTCCCTATTACGAGATATGTCAGACTTACAAACCATATGAAACGTGCTGTCTGGATAATATTGGGCATTATTTTTTCTTCCCGTGCTTCCCCAGCATAAACCTTAAAAGCACTGCCACCCTTTACAAAAAGGGTAAGAGCGACCAGAATTATACCCTGTCCTCCAATGAAACACATAAAGTGTCTCCAGAAGTTATAAGAATGGGCCATGTGGTCAAGGTCATTTACAAGCACAAGGCCGGTTGTAGCAAAAGCGCTCATAGACTCAAAAGAAGCATCAAGAAAACTATTATAGTGACCTGAAATAAATAGAGGTATTGCACCAAGAAACATCGCTACCAACCAGGATAGAGCAACAAGACTCATCCCCTGACGCCAATTCAGGTCTATTTTTTCAGGAAAGGTCATAAGTAAAAGATTTCCGATAGATATGCACAACAAGGCAGAAATGACAAAATCAACTGACGGCTCCCATTCCTTACTGATAATACCAACAAGAAGAGGAACTGTCATAAGTATCCCAAGACCGGATATCAACCTGCCGAGGTAATGAAGAACAGGCCCCACATCTTCACGGGAAAAGTAAGGTATCATTTTTAAGGAGGACAGTAATGTAGAACAAAAAACATATTATCGCTGCAATAGAAAAAGTAATAAAAGGATATATCAACTCAATTGTCAAACCCGTAATCCATTTATAAACTATCTTTGTATGTTTTATGATTCTCTCAATCATTTTTCTGTTACCTCTCCCACAAGAGATTTAAATACAGCAGATTCGTTTTCTACCTTTGTAATTGCAATAACCTCGTCTTTTTCTTGTAAAACAGAATTGGCTTTGGGTATTATTATTTCACCGTTTCTTATTATTGCAACAAGAACAGCATCCTCCGGGAGGTTTATTTCATTTATTGCAATGTTGATGGCAGGAGAAGTTTCGGGAAGGTCAACCCTCACTATTGAAAGGTTCCCGCGTTTAAAGGTGAAAAGATTTATAAAGTCATCCCAGCCTACCTCATCTTCAATAACCTTTGCTATTATGGCAGTACTTCCTATGGCAACATCAACACCCAGTTGATAGAATATTTTTTCGTTTTTTGGGTCATTCACCTTTGCAACAGTTCTTTTTACATGAAAAATATCTTTTGCAATCTGGCATACCACAAGGTTATCCACATCACTGCCAGTGACCGCTGCAACAACATCAGATTTTGTTACTCCTGCCTGTTTCAGGATATTTGTATCACACCCGTCACCCTGAATTACAAGAATATTTATTTTACCCGCAAGTTTTTTCCCTGTCTCAGGGTCTTTTTCTATCAAGACAACGTAGTTATTTGCACTCAGACGTTCCGCAAGGTTATACCCTACATTACCTCCACCCACAATAATTATGTTCATTTTAGTTTAAAAAATTTTTTGACCTTTTTCAGACTGGATAACCGTACAATACCGAGTATTGTATCAGATTCTTCAAAAACAGTCTTTTCATCAGGAATAATCGGGTTTTCTCCTCTCACAACCGTAATTATCTGAAATTCCCCGGGGATATTCAAGTCTTTCATCTGTTTTCCTTTACAAACGTCTGTATTTTTAATCTCAAGTATACTTACCATATCACTCTCAAAAATATAGGTTGTAAAATTTCTTTCAAAGATTTTTTCCCTGAGGAGCGTTGAAAAAATCGCTGTGCTGTTGACAGGATCTACACCAAGATTTCTGTATACATCGGACATCTTTACATTAGAAACCCTTGCTACTACCTTGGGAACGTTAAAAATCTTTTTTGCTATCTGGGCAATGACTATGTTGGTATTGTCATTACTCGTCGTTACTGCAAGGGCATCAGATTTTTCTATACCTGCATCTTTCAAAACATCGGGGTCAAGTCCGTCACCCTTTATAAACAAACCGTTAAAACTCTCTCCCAGTCTGGCAGATGTTTTTTCATCTTTGTCTATAACCACTACATTGTTTTCATCCTGCATCAGATTGGCAAGATAAGAACCTATTCTTCCACAGCCGATTATTATTATGTACATCCTTTAATTATACCTCTTTATTCAGTAATTTTCTATTTTAAATTTACAAATTCTTTGATGAATGTTTCTCCTTCAATCAGCCCATACCTCCCCTTTTTACAGGCTCCTTCATCAAACCTCTCTATTTCGTCAGGTTTGGCATCAGGGCTATATATTAAAAATGGTATGGGTTCAGACGAATGCGCCCTGCTGGTAACAGAGGTATAGTGGTCCGGCAGTATTGAAATTGTTGTATTGTCAAGGTCTACATACTGTAAGATATTTCCAACCAGTCTTTTGTCAAAGTCTTCTATACATTGTACCTTTAGAGATATATTTCCCTCATGGGATGCCTCGTCAGGTGCCTCAACATGGACGTAAACAAGGTCGTGGTTATTGAGAGCCTTTATACAACCTTCCGCTTTACCTTCGTAGTTTGTGTTATATAATCCTGTTGCACCTGTAACATTAATAACGTCAAAACCGCTGTATATCCCCAGGCCCTTTATAAGGTCAACGGCAGATATTACAGCCCCTTTTATTCCGAATCGTTCCTGAAATGTTTTCATTCCCGGTCTTCTGCCTGCTGCCCAGGGCCAGAGCATATTAGCCCTGTCTTTTCCCTGTTGTGCACGAAGATTATTAACAGGATGGTTCTCCAGAATCCAGCGTGAGTTAAGGATGATTTCGTTCAAGAGAGATGCTGTTTTTTCTGCCTGCCTGTTTTTTGCTTTAACCAGCAGATTTTGATAGGGTTGTCCCACATTGTCGTGTGGGGGAAAACACTCCACATCAGGCGAGTAATCATTTTTCAGTACAAGAAGGTGCCGGTAACTGACCCCTGGATAGAAGATTATCCTGCTGTTCCCAAGTCTTTCATTGGCTTCCTGTATCAGGAGTTTAGACTCTTCAGAGGAAATGTGTCCTGCCGAGTGATTCTTTATTCTACCGTTTTCATATACACAGATGGTATTGCATCTCAGGGCAACGTCTTTGTCATTCAGGGAGATATTCATAGCCGCTGCTTCCAGTACCCCCCTCCCCTGAAAATACCTGACCGGGTCATAACCGAGGATTGAGAGATTGGCTACCGTTGAGCCTGGAGGAAAGTTCTGTGGTATGGTCTTAAGCAGACCGCATACAGATTTTTTTGCAAGGGTGTCTATACTATCTTTTCTTGCTGCCTGCAGAGGGGTCTTTCCTCCAAGTTCTTCCAATGGATAATCAGCAGCCCCATCCATTATCAGTATCACATATTTCATCTTTGGGTATACTCCGCAGACAATATCTGGTATTAATTAATGTTTTATTGTTGCCATAAATAATGCCAGTAAAACACCTGATATAAAGGCCAAACCTGAATGTTTTGCCTCATATTTTCTGGCTTCTGGTAAAAGATGAGATGCCGAAATATAGATTAAAACACCTGAAACAAACCCTAGCGCAAGTCCTAAGACAGGTTCTGTCAGTTTATGTACAAATGGATATGCAACAAATGCTCCAACAGGTGTTGTAAGCGCTGCTGAAAAGAATGCATAAAGGGCTGCTTTTTTTCTGTTTATCTTTGTTTCTAATAAAACAGAGTAGGTAATCACTCCCTCTGCAAATTCGTGGATAACCAGTCCTACGCCTGACAGGAAACCAATCAACACACTGACGCTGAAGGTTACAGTGTAAATAATTCCATCCACAAAAGAGTGTATCCCGATACCCTCTATTGCTGTAATACCGAAGGCTAATGCCTCCTGGTTGGTTTTGTACTTTATATACTTATTACTCAAAAACATAAATAGAAAACCGAGTAAGGCAAGTATTCCCGCATTTGGATTTATCTTCGTTGCCTTAGGCAGAGCGAATATCAGAGGGGAAGAGATAAGGACACCTGAAGCAAAACACATAAACAGGTTTTTGGTTCTTTCAACCCACTCTTTCTTTCTGAAAACCACCAGAATGCCTATGCTGTTAACTATAGCCGCACTGACTGCAAATATCGATATCCATGTAAATGTATTTAGGTTTTCCATCTTTATTCCCGTCCTGTAAATGTCCAGTGAAACCCGGAGATATTAACAGGGCAAAAGGGCAGCAATTTCAGTGCTCCGAAACAGGCAGTGCCTTAACTCCAGCACAGGTAAGAACTACGGTGAAATAGAAAACCTCTCGGAGAACTCACCCTCCTGTTCGGAGGGTTCAAACATCCCCGAGTAAGGTAATCGTCGGAACGCTTACGCTTTTCACCTTGTCCTACACCTGTGCTTCCACACGCGCACTTCAATTCTTCCCTTTTGCCTGCGGTGTTCAGTGAGAACTTACCCCATCCTGTTTTTTCCAGTCTCTATTATACCTTTCCTGTCAAGTCTTCCTGCTAAGTAAAAATTCTTTTAGGTCCCCGTAGTCATTTTCTTTGCATACAAAGTCTTCTACTATGTTATCAAGACCGGCAATAGAGGGTGGTAATTCAGGTTCTCTATTAAGCAGATTTTTTATCTTCTCCGGAAACTTCGCAGGGTCTGCGGTTTCAAGGGATATAACGATTGAATCACTGCCAGAGAGTTCTGATGCTCTGAGTCCGACCGCCCCATGAGGTTCAATCAGTATGCCGTAATCCTTGTAAAAGTTTACTATGGTTTCGTCCACCTCTTTTTCCGTTACGGAATATGCCCAAAAATCCCTTCTGATAGCTCCCATATCCGGTTGTAGTCTTGTAATACCGCTCTTTACTACATTGCCGTCTTTATCTCTTTCATCCATCAGCCATCCACCGTATAGGTCAAATAGACGTGCCAGGTTACTCGGATGGCCCACATTCATAGCATTTGAACTGCACTCCTTTGAGGGTACAACAGGAGTATAAATACCTGTTTTTAAAAACTCAGGAAACTCATCGTTTTCATTCACTCCAACGATGAATTTTTTAACAGGCAGTCCCATCTTTTTAGCAAAAACACCTCCCATAAGGTTCCCAAAGTTACCTGATGGGACACAGAAAACAACATCTTTTATATTAAGCCTTGAAAAAGCATAAAAATAATATACTGTCTGCGGTAGAAGTCTCCCAAAGTTTATTGAGTTGGCAGAGGTAAGGCAAAGATGTTTCAGCCCCGGGTCATTAAACGCTCTTTTGACCATTGCCTGACAGTCATCAAATTTTCCCTTTACGGCAACCGGGAATACATTATCACCGAGGGTGGTCATCTGCTTCCGCTGTTTTTCTGTAACCTCATCCCTTGGGAATAGAATCACCACATTTATATTTTTAATCTTATGGAAGGCGTTTGCAATGGCACTTCCTGTATCACCGGAGGTGGCAACCAGCACCATAAGTCTTTTATCATCCTGCATTGCAAAAAAGTGCATCATCCTTGCCATCAACCTTGCTGCAAAGTCCTTGAATGATGCTGTAGGCCCCTGAGTCAACCAGAGAAGATAGAGATTCTCATTCACCTTTTGCAGAGGTACATCAAAGTTGTAAGATTCCTTTATCATTGTTTTGAGATAAGAGGATGGTATCTCTTCTCCTACAAACCCGCTTATGACATCGTATGCTATATCTGAATAATTCTTATCTCTGAAAGAGAGTATATCCTTTTCTTTCAATAAGGGTATCTTTAAAGGCATATAAAGTCCGTAGTCCGGTGCCTGTCCCCGTAAGAGAACCTCTTTGAAATCCGCCTGTGGTGCCTGTCTGTTGGTACTTTTAAATAGTATCCTGCTGCCCATTCTTCACCCCATATATAATATAAAATATTAACATAAAACCCGCTTATTGTCACAGTTTTGGGTTTATGATATTATCAGAGCGGAGGAAAATATAACCATGGATAAAATGAAAATTATACATGTAGGGGTGGGGGGATTTGGTAGAGGATGGATAGATATCGTAAAAAATTCTTTAGAGTGGGAGATTGCAGGTATTGTTGATGTGAACAAAGAAAATCTTGAAGGTGCTGCAAAAAAATACGGGTTACCTCAGGAGAAATGTTTCACTTCTATCGAGAAGTGTCTTAAACAAAAGATAGGTGCAGATGCACTTCTCAACATTACCCCTCCAAAATTTCATGCTAAAATATCAATACAGGCAATGAAAAACGGCCTTGATGTACTTGTTGAAAAGCCTCTTTCTGACAGGATGAAAGATGCAGAAAAGATGGCTGAAGCGGCAGAAAGGTATAGCAGGAAACTTATGGTAAGCCAGAATTATAGATACAGAAGTCAACCGAGAACCCTAAGGAAAATCATTAAAGAAGGCATTATCGGCAGGATAGGTTATGTTGTTGTTGACTTCCAAAAGGGACCCAGATTCTCAGGATTCAGGTTAGAGATGGAATATCCCCTTCTTATAGATATGGCCATTCACCACTTTGACCTGATGAGGTACATCACAGGTCAGAACCCATTGAAGGTTTATGCTGAAAGTTGGAATCCAAAATGGAGCTGGTTTAAAGGTGATGCATCCTTAAATATTTCTTTTGAATTTCCGGATGAAATCCATCTTGCATATACAGGCAGTTGGGTAAGTCAGGGGAAAGATACAACATGGGATGGAGAGTGGGAGATTTATGGAGAAAAAGGCACGCTTCTCTGGAAGAATGATAAAATTCTTCTCTTGAACGAGGGGAAACAAGAGGAGATAAGCCTCTTAAAAATTGACAGGGAGCATCAAAATCTTTCCCTCTATGAGTTTTATAGAAGTATAAAAGAAAACAGAGAACCAGAGACAGGTGTCACCGATAATATAAATAGCCTTGCAATGGTTTTTAAGTCCCTTGAATCAATCAAGAAAAAACGCCCTGTACACTTTTAATACAGTCTATTCTTCCACCCTCAGGATAACGGTAGGTTTCTTGATTATTTCAAGTTTGTTTATCTGACTGATTGCCTTCTGAACAGAGTTTTCTTTAGCAGTATGAGTGAGCATTAATATAGGAACTGCTTTTTCAGGACTTTCCTGTTTCTGAATAACGGATGCAATGCTTATCCCCTTTCTTCCCAGTATCTCTGCAATGCGTGAAAGCACACCAGGTTTGTCCAGAGCTGTAAACCTGAAATAGTATTTTGTGAGGATATCTTCAATGGGAAGAGAAACTATTCTTTTGTCTTCATAGAATGCTGCTTTGCATGGAAGATTTTTATATATCAGTTTTTCCCCTATATCAACCACATCTGAGATAACAGCACTTGCTGCTGCATTACCTCCTGCACCCTCACCGTAAAAAAGCGACCTGCCTGCCAGGTTCCCCTCAAGATATACAGCATTATAGACCCCCTCTACAGGAGAAAGCGGATGTTTTTTCGGGAGAAGTGTAGGATGCACTCTTAAATCAAGTCTCCTACCCTTTTTTTGAGCGACAGCAAGCAGTTTAATCCTATAGCCAAACTCCTTCGTAAATGATATGTCCATAGGGTCTATATTCTCTATCCCTTCTATCGGAATATTTTTCCAATAAACAGATTTATTAAAAGCGATGGTGGACAAAATGGAAAGTTTATGTGCTGTGTCAAAACCTGTAACATCCAAGGCAGGGTCTGCCTCGGCATAACCGAATTTCTGTGCCTGAGAAAGCGCCTGAGAGAAATTAGAAGCGTTAAGTGACATACGGGTAAGAATATAATTAGTGGTCCCATTAAGAATACCCAACATCTTTGATAACTGATTACCTATAAAACTTTCGCGGATTGCTTTTATTATGGGAATCGCTCCTGCTACACTTGCCTCAAAACCTATATATACCTTATTCTCATCGGCAAGTTTAAATATCTCTCCCCCCTTTTCTGAAATAAGGGCTTTATTGGCAGTTACAACAGACTTGCCGAGCATTAAAGATTTTTTAACAAACTCGTATGCATACTCAATTCCCCCTATGAGTTCTACTACTACATCTACATCTTCCGACTCCAAAATCTCTCCCTCATGTGAGGTAAAAATATCCGGAAAAAGACTCTTCTTTCTCTTGTCTTTGTCCAAGACCTTAACGATGGTAAATTCAATCCCTGTCTTATCCCTCAATACCTTTTTATTTTTAGTTAGAGCATTTATAAAATGAGTTCCAACAGTTCCACATCCAAGAACACCGATTTTTATGATTTTTTGTTCCATTGATACCTCAGTATAAACCGGGTGGGATTGTTTCACTGGTTAGTTTTTTAGAAGCAAAAAAGAATTTTTTCTGAATTTCTCTCAGCGTATCTTCTTCAGGAGACCTGATGATATTATACCTATGTCGCAGACTTACCGCTTTGTTAAAATATTCCCTGCTGATAAAATAATGATAGGAAACCATCTCTCCTTTCTGCCCACTGATTACATCTTTTTTTGCGAGGGTAAGGAGAACCATATATTCATTCTCGTAGGTTTTTCTTAATATTTTTTCTTTCAATCTCTTTAACTCAACCCACCCAGGTATCTTAAGGACCTCGTTCCTTACATATTGATATTTGTATATGTCCTCATTCATCTTTTGCAATTCTTTGAGTCTGCCGGCATAACCTTTAATATCCATAAGGTGCAGTATGCGATATATTTCTTCCGTATTGAAACCATATTTTTCTGCAAGGGCAAGAGCTTTTTTTGCAATCTCTCTTGCTTCTTTGAAGTTACCTGAGGCATAACACTTTTGCATCTCCTGAACAAGTGCATCAAACTCCTTTCGTTTCTCCTCAAGAAGTTTTCTCTGCAGTTCTTTCTCTTCCTCTTCTTTCCTTTTCTGTTCTTCCAGTTCAATGCGTCTCTGTTTCTCTTCCATGTATCCAAGATAAAATTTTATACCTGCTCCTATTACTGCCAGACATACAAGAAAAACTATCAGTCTTAACAGTTTCTTCTTCCGATTAACGGGCCTTTGAACTCTTTTATCTTTGTCCATAACTCTTTCATTTTACCATCAATAACCTTTTTCACAAAAAAACTTCCTACGATAACTCCGTCAACCGCATCTTTCATTTTCTCTATCTGTTCGGCTGATGAAATCCCAAAACCAGCGGATACAGGGGTAGAGGTCATTGTCCTTATTTTTTTCAGGCTCCTGGACATCTCGTCAGAAAATCCGGCTCTCGGTCCGGTTACTCCAGCAGAGGTTATAAAATAAACAAATCCTTCCGCATCTTTCAGTATTTTTTCAGCTCTTTTTACAGGAGTAAAAGGGGTTAGAAAGCTGATAAGTATTATCTTATATTTATTCAGAACCTCTCTTATACCTCTGTCTTCTTCATAAGGAAGGTCAGGAATAATGACTCCGGAGATACCTGTTCTGGCACATCTGCTTGCAAATTTTAAAAATCCATATTTATACACAGGATTGTAATAGGTCATTAAGAGATAAGGAATCTTCACTGATTTTTGAAGGGTTTTACATATACTGAAGACCTTCTCTATATTCATTCCACCTTCAAGAGATTTAAAAGAAGCATACTGTATAATTGGTCCGTCAGCAATGGGGTCTGAAAAAGGGATGCCCAGTTCTATAACATCCACCCCTGCTCTTTCGGCTTTCTTCACTATCTCAACCGTCTTTTCAACAGAAGGGAATCCTGCCGTAAAGTATGCTATAAGTGCCTTTCCCCCCTTTTCTTTCAACTCTGCAAATTTTTCGTCTATTCTGTTCATTTTATTCTTACGGAGGTCCGACCTCCGTGTTAAAGTGCCCCGTCTATGGATGCAACAGCGGTCACATCCTTATCACCTCTTCCTGAAAGGCAGACAATAACAATATCGTCTTTCTTGAAGCGTTTTTTGTTTCTCAAAAGCCAGCCGATTGCATGGGCGGACTCAAGGGCAGGTATTATACCTTCTGTTTCACTGAGAATGTGAAAACCTTCCAGTGCCTCGTCATCAGTAGCATAACTATACTCTGCCCTGCCTGTTTCCTTGTAAAATGAATGTTCAGGTCCCACCCCGGGATAATCCAGACCTGCGGAAACAGAGTGCGTAGGCGTAATCTGTCCAAATTTATCCTGCAGTACGTAAGAAAAATTTCCGTGGAGTATGCCCTTGCTGCCTTTCACAAGTGTTGCGGCATGTTTATCTGTTTTAATACCCATGCCTCCTGCCTCTACCCCTATGAATTTCACTTCCCTATTGCCGTAAAATGGATAAAAAAGTCCTAAACTATTGCTTCCACCGCCAACGCAGGCAACAAGATAGTCAGGGAGCCTTTTTTCTTTTTTCAATATCTGTCGTCTGGATTCTCTACCTATAACAGTCTGGAAATTTCTCACCAGTTCAGGGTAGGGATGCGGGCCCACTACGGAACCTATAACGTAGTGCGTATCCTTAAAGTTGGCTATCCAGTCACGCATCGCCTCATTTATAGCATCCTTTAGGGTTTTACTGCCAGATTTTACCGTGATAACCTCAGAACCCAAAAGTTTCATGCGATAGACATTTAGTTTCTGTCTTTCGCAGTCAGTCTCCCCCATATAGACACAACACCTCATACCCATTAAGGCGGCTGCCGTAGCTGTGGCAACCCCATGCTGACCTGCCCCCGTTTCCGCTATTATCCGTTTTTTCCCCATCATTTTGGCGAGCAGTACCTGTCCGAGTGTATTGTTTATTTTGTGAGAACCTGTAAATGCGAGGTCCTCTCTCTTAAGGTACACCTTACAACCGATGGTTCTACTGAAGTTCTCTACAAAATAAAGGGGGGTGGGTCTACCTGCATACTCGGTGGAGAGATATGCCAGTTGTTTAATAAATCCCTTTTGCTTTGAGATAATCCTGTACTTGCGTTCAAGTTCTTCAAGTGGCGGCATCAGGGTTTCTGGGGCATACATACCTCCAAACTCTCCAAACTTTCCGTATTTGTCCGGTATCTTTTTATTCATTTATGTTTTCCAGTAGATTTCGCATCTTCTCTCTGTCTTTCATCCCCGGTGCAGACTCTACCCCTGATGCAACATCAATACCGTAAGGACTGAATTCTTTAAGAATATCCCTAACATTGTCAGGTGTAATTCCACCTGCAAGAAATATCTTGTTCCACGGCAGCCCTGACCTTTTAAGTAACTCAGTGTTAATTCTTTCTCCTGTCCCACCGCGAACATCTTTCTTGTATGCGTCAAGGAGAAAAAAATCCGGGCTGTATTTTTTTATCTCTTTTGACAATCCTTCATAGTTTTTCACCCGCACTGCTTTTATAACAATGCGTTCAGGGAATCTTTTCTTTAATCTTTTTATCAGGAGAGCAGGCTCATCTCCGTGGAGTTGAACCCCGGAAAGATTGAGTATTGTCAGTGCATCAGAAATGGTTTTTTCATCGGGATTCACAAAAACCCCTATTGTGATTAAATCACGGGGCAGGTCTATCAGTAGATGTTTCGCTCTTTCAAAAGTAACATATCTCGGACTCTTTCTATAGAAGTTTATCCCGATAATTCCAATACCCAGAGCGAGAGCATCCTCTATGTCGCCTCTTTCGGTAAAACCGCATATTTTTATCCGCACCATCGACCTACTCTACTTCAGGCAGTTCAGACAAAATAGATTTTAGTTCGTCTTCAGGATATTCATAGTCCGTAAGTCTATTCTCAAAATATGCCTGGTAAGCAGCCATGTCAAAGTGCCCGTGTCCTGAGTGGTTATAAACAATAACCTTACCCTCCGGTGCATCTTTTGCCTCTTCTATCACGGCCCTTATTGCATGGGCTGTTTCAGGTGCAGGTAAGAAACCTTCAGTTCGTGCAAATAGAACTGCTGACTCAAAACACTCTTTCTGGCGGTAAGCCACTGCTTCCATCAGTTTATTCTCCACGAGATAGCATATTAAAGGTGCAGCACCATGATACCTTAAGCCTCCTGCGTGTATTGCCGGAGGTATAAAGTTATGTCCCAGTGTAAACATCTTCAGCAACGGTGTGGTGCAGGCGGTATCACCATAGTCATACTTATACAGCCCCTTGGTCAAGGTCGGACATGCCGTGGGTTCAACGGCTACAAACCTGATGTCATCACCCTTGAGTTTATCCGTTAGGAACGGCATCATAAACCCTCCATAATTACTTCCACCGCCCACACAACCTATGAGAACGCTGGGTTTTTCACCTATAAGTTCAAGCTGTTTTTTTGTCTCCAGACCAACTATAGTCTGATGCAGTATAACATGGTTCAGAACGCTACCGAGCGAATATTTGGTATCTTCACTTGAAACTGCCTCTTCTATCGCTTCTGATATTGCTATACCCAGACTTCCAGGGGAGTCAGGGTGTTCTTTTAAAAACTTCCTGCCAAAGTTTGTTCTGTCAGAAGGAGAAGGATACATTTTTGCTCCCCACGTCTGAGCCATAAGTCGTCTATAGGGTTTCTGGTCGTAAGATATCCTGACCATATATATCACACACTCAAGACCAAACATTTTTGAACCGAAGGCAAGTGCACTACCCCACTGCCCTGCTCCTGTCTCAGTTGTAATCTTTTTCACCCCTGCCATTTTGTTGTAATATGCCTGTGCAATAGCGGTATTTGGTTTATGGGAACCGGGAGGAGATACTGACTCATCCTTGAAGTAAATCCTTGCTTTGGTCTTTATAGCCTTTTCAAGGTTTTTAGCCCTTCTGAGAGGGGTAGGACGGTACAACCTGTAAACATCCGCAACAGGGTCAGGTATCTCTATCCATCTCTCCTGAGAAACCTCCTGTTCTATGAGAGACATCGGGAATATAGGCAGCAGGTCATCCGGTGTAATGGGCTTTTTTGTCACCGGGTGAATTACAGGTGGAAGAGGTGTAGGTAAATCGGGTAAAACATTGTACCACTTCTGAGGCATCTCCTTTTCTGAAAGTATTATCTTATTATCCATTACGTCTCCTTTACCCCTAATTTTCACATACAAATATCTTCTCGTAAGGGGTTTATGATTTTGTTTTTTTCTATACCCCCACCGTACTTATCCGGCGGATACTTATCCGGCGGATAAGATATAACCCTATGGCGAGAGATTCAATTCCTTCAGTTTACTTTTAATATTACCGCTTTTCAACAATGACTCACCTATCAGTGCTCCCTGAACTCCGGCATTTTTCAGAGCCTCAACATCCTCACGGTTGTTGATACCGCTTTCACTTATCACTGTTATTTTATACCCAAAAAGTGATTTAATCAAATTTAGTGTTACATTCAGGTCTGTCTTCAGTGTTTCAAGATTCCTGTTATTTATACCGAGTACCTTGTTATCCCAATTTTCCACCAGCCGCAGGGCTCTTTTCAACTCTTCTTCTGTATGTATCTCAACCAGCACTTCCAGCATAAGATTCTCAGCAGTATTCAGCAGTCTCAAAAAATCTTCATCCGAAAGTATCCTTATTATAAGTAGAACTGCATCAGCCCCATAGGCTCTGGCCTGATAAATCTGATACGGGTCAAAAATAAAATCTTTCATCAACAGAGGAATTTTAACAATTTCTCTTACGCTTTTTAAATCATCTGTACTGCCATAAAAAAAAGGCTCGCACGTAAGAATAGATATCCCCGAAACACCCGATTCAAAATATATACGTGCTGTACCCTCAATGTTTATATTTTTATCTATAGACCCTGCAGAGGGAGATGCCCTCTTTATCTCCGCTATTATACCGAACGTATTTTTCTTCAGGCTCCTTTTCAGACTCAAAGGGGTTCTGTTAATCTCCCCCACAAGTTTCTCAATGGAGACGACTCCTTTCTGACTGGAGATTATCTCTTTTTTTGCTCTCACTATCTTTTCAAGAATCATCTATTAATTGCCTCAAGTACCTCATTAAACTTTTTATAACATAACCCCTTTTCAATAACACTTTTACCAAATGAAATACCATCCTTTACGTTTTTTACAATACCACCTGCCTTAAGTAAAAAGGCTGTGTTCAATAAAACCACATCCAACATCGGGCCTTTTTCTTTGTTGTTTATTATGTCAAGCATAATCCTTCCGTTTGTTTTAACATCTCCACCTTTCAGGTCTGCAATTGTACACTTCTTGAAACCGAAATCCTGTGGATATATCTCAAATTCCGTTATTCTGTCTTCCGATATTTCAGAGATATATGTTCTGCCGGTGAGGGAAATTTCGTCTATCCCGTCTTCTGAATGAACAACGTAACCCCTGATTCCAAGTGAGCGGAAAACAGGCGGGATAATCTTGAGAAGGTTGTAATCATTAACTCCCATTATCTGTAGATTGGAATGGGCAGGATTGCATAGAGGCCCTATTATATTGAAAATAGTTTTAAATCCAAGTTCTTTTCTCACACCTGCAACGTTTTTCATTGCCTTATGATAGAGAGGAGCAAAGAGAAAAGCGAACCCATACCTATTCAGCAGCAGTTCGCTTTTTTCTGGCTCAAGGTTTATATTATATCCGGCATATTCAAGAACATCTGCACTTCCGCACATACTTGTGGCGGAACGGTTACCGTGTTTAGCAATAACCAGACCACATGAAAAACCCAGTATTGCAGTGCAGGTTGATATGTTAAATGTCCCTGAGTAATCACCTCCTGTTCCACAGGTATCACACACAACAGCCTTATCACTAACATTGATTTTAATTGCCTTATCCCTTAGAAGTCTTGCAGCACCTGCAATTTCGGTAGGTTGTTCCCCTTTCATTCTGAGGAGGGAAAGAAAAGCCGAGGTGTGAACGGGAGATAAACTCCCATCCATAATTTCGTTGAATGTGGCATAACTTTCTTCTTCACTCAAGGTTTGCTTTTCAAAAAGTTTATTAAAGATATCCCTGTCCATCCTATTATTCTAAAATATCCTATATCTTCTGTCAACCTGTCTCTCTACCCATCTGAAATTCCGACATAAGAATTATATAATATGAGGGAAGAGAAAAGGAAAGTATTGAGGAGCGAGTGCGGAAGGGCAGTAATAAGACAAGGTGAAAAGC
>CAYOYL010000235.1:0-17491 GCA_964408175.1 uncultured bacterium | reverse complement strand
GAGATGCTCATTTCCACCCCATCCGAAACCTTTGAACAGCATTTTGAAGTCTGGACGGAGAATATATCGCTGAGCCTGTATGCACTTGGAGAAGGGGATGAGGTACTGGATGCCATGTATATTGAGGCCCTCAAAGAGGGGACAACGCCCTGGCCGGAAGCCTTGCAGGTGAGTGCCCTGCAGCTCGGGGAGAAGATGGAGACCGTAGAGCGTGTGCCGTCGCCGCGGAAACTGCGCTGGGGGAAGCATGAGGTGGATAGATTCTCCGGCTTTCTTGACATGCACCGGCACATCATGGAGGCGGGAGAATCGGATGCCGTGATGTACTTCGGCTGCCGCGCACACTGTCCGGAGCCCATGCGCGTAGCGGTAATGCTCGGTTACGATGGACCGGTCAAACTCTTCGTGGACGGAACCGTCGTCTACTACGACCCGAATGGAACCAACCCCACCCGTCCGGATATTGCTGCCCCCGAAGTGACGCTGGATGCTGGCGGCCACGAACTGGTTGTGGCGCTGGGAACCAATCACGGGCTGGCCTATGGAATATTTCTCAGGCTCGGGCGTCTGGATATTGAGCCGACAGGCGGTACTCCATTGATTCTACCGACGCTGACGGCAGACTTCACGAACGAGGCGAACAGTTAAAGGGATTCCTGCAACGTGAAGGTCTTACAAAATGATAGACTATCCTCCGTCAAAAAGGAGGGTCAAGGTGGAGATAAAATTGTATCAGATTTCTCATCTGGTATAATAAGTTGGAAGATGGACCTGACTTTTAATATAATTTTTTTGATTGAAAATTCGTGGAATGGGAAAAACGCAATCTGTAAGAAATTCATTTGGCAATAACAATTTCTCAAGAGAGGGAAAAATGGTCGAAAAACACAGAACAAAAATCTATACAGTGTTTGCTACTTCTGGATATAGTGATGCAGGAGCAGTCACTAAGGATTTTGTAACCAATGAAGAAATAATAAACAGGTTGAAAAAAGCCTTTGGGGAAGAAGTGGATTTTATAGTACGGAAGCGACCCAAAGAAGAAAAACGCTACCTGGTTCTTAGAGGGGAGGTAAGCATTGCACCAATTCTTGATGAACTGTCAACTATGAAAGAACCTCCTGACGGGGTGTTGATATTCGGTATAGCATTTAAAGGAGATTCTCTCCTGGCGTTAACGGGTTTGCCGACAATCGTTGTTTACAACATTTTTGAATTTTTACACACCCCCTACGAACTTTATTATAGACAGGGAAAGGTTCTAACCGCCTGTATAGATAGACTGAATATAACAAAACCTTCTGTATCAAAATCTATGTTCAGAGATTTAGTGGAAGAGATTAAACTTATACAGGCATTGAAAAAAATGAAAGAATCAACAATTATCAGTATTTCTCCTAATTATGCGATGTCAGTTGTGGACTATGGAGCCAATCTCCCAATAGGATATAACGAACTTTTGACCAATTCCTTATATGATACCCTCGGAGTAAAACTTATAAGCGTAGAGCCTGAAGAGTTTTATGATGCAGTGAGAAATTCAGATATTAAAAAATCTAAAGAGATTGCGAAGATGTGGATATCTGAAGCAAAAGAGATGAAAGATACAACAGAAGAGGAGGTGATAAAATCTGCCAGAATGTATCTTGGCTTTAAAAGTCTGCAAGAAAGATATAATGCGTCCGCTATAACAACCCATATGAGATTTCTTACAGATAGTGGGAAAATAGAAGATGCTGCATGGCCGAGTTTTGCCAATGCGGAATTTCAAAAACAAGGTATACAGGGGCTGTGCCAGGATTATCCACATCTGGCAACAACCCACCTATTAGGATATTATTTAACAGGAAGGCCCAGTATGTTAGGAGACATAATGATAGACCCTTACAATAGTGTTTCAATTATTTTACACTGTGGTGCCCCTGTTAATCCTTATGGTAATGACAGGGTTCCCTATACGTTGCTTTCTCATGCTGAAAGTTCTGTGAGAGGAACCGGGAAGCCTGGTTCGGGTGCCTGTTTGCAGGTAGACCTTCCTATAAACAAACCTGTAACAATCTGGAAGATAGACCCCATCAATAAGAGAATTATTTTACATACAGGGATGAGTATTGACGGACGTAAAATTTACAGAAACTTTGACAGGATAATGTGCAGAACAAAGTTGATTGTAAAGACCGAGACAAAAAAGGTTCAGAGACATATCCGTATGGAAAAATATGGTAATCACAGGTCAGCAATTTTTGGTGATTTGAGGGAACAGATAAAAAATGTAGGCAACCTGATTGGCTTTGAGGTGATAGAAGAAGATATATAGAATTTGCTGTCAGACAGGAGATATAAAATTTCCTTAGAGAATTTTTTTCGCATATTTAATGCTCAGCCGTAACTTTTGTGAACAGAAGGAATGCCTTGGTGGAGAGTGTATACGAGGATGGATTGTTCAAAGCGGGTTGTTTCTGTGACATAATGAAAAGAAACGTGAGGCCGTAAAGAGAGACATAAACTGGAATGCGGTAAGCAGTCATATCTGAAACTGGTTATGATGGAGATTTGATATCAGAGGTATTCCCTACTTACAGATATCACCCTGAAGTGCTATGGAAAACTGATTCCATGAGCCTTGACTGCATTAGCCTGAAGGGCGAGAGGAGATAGGATGCAGTACCAATCAAGGGAAAAGGCAATAGTAACGACAATAATGGCAGTGTGTGTGGTAGTCCTGGCAGCCTTGCCTGTCTCTGCCCAGGACCTGACCATCAGCCGTGCTAATCCTCCTGTACTGGTTGTGCCTGATGAGGGGACCCTGCGGGTGGGGTCTAATAAATCTTTAGGTGGCGGACTGCACGTATATGACCTTGGCTCGCGCGCCGCAGCCCTACTGCAGGAATATTTCAAGAAGATTACAGGAGCAGAATCAAAAATTATGTATGAAAGTGAGTGGGAACTGATGGGAAAACCACCGGCAGTCCTGCTTGGACACACACGGCAAGCCCGAATGCGTCTGGCTGCCCGGTCGGCACCTGAGGTGCTGAAACGGGGCGGGTACATTATTCACAGTATACCTGGCAGGATTTTCATCACCGGTGCCGATGACCGGGGAACCTATCATGGAGCATCTGCCTTCCTTGAAGACTTCTGCGGCGTTGAGTGGTTCTGGCCTACCGAACTGGGCGAAGAGGTGCCGAAAGAAAACGAGTTGAAATTCACGCGTCTGGACATTACCTTTGTGCCTGCCATGAGTTACAGTTCTTCAGGGATTACAGGTGCCGATGTAGAGTGGATGCTTCGTTTGGGCAGCCGCCAGTGGGAAGTGGAGTGGCCGGCTGACCATTCACTGGGAGTAATCTTCCATCCAAAGTGGCGGCAGAAACGCCCGGAGTGGTATCCCCTGCTGGAAGGAGAACGTCTGGCACCTTCCAGTCCATACTTTAGTTGGCAGCCTGATATGGGGTCGCAGTCGGCGCGTGAACGTGCACTCTCCCAGGCACTCGCACGGTTTCACCAACACCCTGAAGAGCAAAGTTTCAGTCTGGGTCTTGCTGATGGTGCATGGACAGGTGGCCGTAGTGGTGATGACCTTGCCTCTGATGGACCGGCTGAGCCTGTTTTTGAAACTGCACCCTTTCACTTCAACCCGACATACTCGCGTCGCTGGTACCTGTTCGCTTCCTGGGTAGCAGACGAGTTGCAAAAAGAGTGTCCGGGACGCATCATTTCAGGGTATTCCTACTCAGGGACAGACCTTCCCCCGGCGAATGTGAATCCCAATAAAAACCTTGCCATTGATGTTGTCGGCAGCACATGGTCCTGGTTGAGCAAGGAATTCCGCCGCTGGGACGAGTTGCGCCTTGAACGCTGGAGCCGTCTTGTCCCGCACATTATGAAACACGACTATATGTATCCCCAGAGGGATATTCCAACCTACGCCCCTCGTTTTCTATCTGAAGTAGTACGTACCATGCACAAATACAACCTTACCAGTCATTATGGAGAGGTCTATGCGGCTCTAACTCCCTTTGGCCCGCAGTTCTGGACACATGTGAAGATGTGCCACGACCCCACGCGTGATATAGAGTTACTGCTGGACCGCTGGATGCGGGGAATGTTCAAAGAGTCAGTAGAACCGATGTGCCGTTACTACGATACACTTGAACAGGCATGGCTGAACTATCCCTACCATGCCCGCAATACCGCACACTGGGGGACAGGGTCTGCTCGTACACTTATCCTGCTGCCAGAACAGATGGAGACCATGGGTCTGGCGCTGGACGAAGCTGAACGTCGGGCAGAGGACGGGCGGATACGCAGGCGTCTGAAGATAGTCCGGGCATACTTCATTCCGCTGAAAGAATACAGCCGAGCTCTGTGGCGACAGCGTCCTTACCACGAGCCGGTGGATTTCAACGACGAGGTTATAGCCCTTGACCTTGCCGACCACGTTTCTGGAGTGCCCATCTTTGACAACAATGCACACTATAAAGAATACCTTAAGGATGAACCTCTCTTTTTCCAGAGCCGTATGGCCGGCACAACCCCATACGATACACCACACTGGCGGCTTAACCGTGTTGTTGACGGTATTCTGGCTGAACCGCTGAAGGAACACTCCAGCAGCAAGAATTTTAACCCTGTTTCAACACGGCAGGCGGTGCGTAAACGTATCAGCCAGTTGATGGAGAAAGCCGGAATATCCGGCAAAGACAGCACCTTTTTGGAGACACTGACCAGCAGGATGGTCTTTATTCCCCGGGTAGATAAGGGACCTAAGTCTGAAATAGACGGAGAGTTCTGGAATGATTTTCCTGAATACAGCGGATTTGTGCGGATACCACCCGCGGAACCCGGGGCCATACAGCAGGCAGGGAATGAAACATCCTTCCGTATAGTTCATGACGGGAGACAATTTTACCTGTTTATTGACTGCCGGCAGGAACCGGAATCAATCTCTGCCAGTGCTGAGACAAGGGTCACCCCAAGGATGAGAGCAGAAGGGATGTTGCCCGAGGCACACATCAGCAAGGATGACCGCATAATGATTACACTGGCGCCCTGGCAGTTTAGATTCATGGGACGTGACAGCGGTCGGCTTGACGTCACGGTCAACGCCCGGGGACTGGTGGAAGAATCCTGTGCCGGCTACGGCGCATCTTTCTGGAAAACCAGCACGGCAGCGGTATCAAGATTGACAAAAAACGGTTACCAGATACAGGTAAGTATTCCCTTTCAAGCGGCGAATTATTCACCGGAAAGTGGGCATCTCCTCCACTTCAACATTCGGCGCTTTGTGACAGGTGAGGCGGCGGAAACATCTGCCTGGTATCCGTGTGAACCTTCCACAAGGCGCGATGTTATGGATGGTAATGTCTTCGCCGTTGCCGAGCACAGCGACCCGAGGCTTCTTCTTAATAACTTTACCGGACCAAGTACCCTGCCGATAGGTCCCTGTCCTCTTGAAGTGGAAATTAGTAACGAAGAGTGGCAGGACTATGTGCTGTCAGCGCCGGGTGGGGTTGACTGGTCTTCCCGTCCAGGCCAACCGGTCAGCATCTCCGGCGGCCGGATACTTCTGTTAAACAACAAACACCTGCGGATTCAGCCAGGGCATGTTTATGAATTTATGGCTGTCTACCGGGGAAATGGCAGATGTTTCCCGTCCATGCGCTGGTACCAGCGTATCGGACAGGTACTTGTTGATATTGATGAGGCACGGCAGGAAGAACTTGTTCATAAACAGGAAAAGCAGCAAGGAAAGCAGGTGGTAGTTGCCCGGGTGACAGCGCCTGAGAAAGCGGAGACAGCACGGTTGGCAATAGAGTGTGAGAAAAATATAGAACTGCTGTCTGTAACGCTAACGCCGCGCCTGCCGGTAGGGGTGGATGTAAACCTTGACATGGAAGATAACAGGATTGTAGCCGGACGGATGATGGGGCTGCAGGCAAAGGTAAGCAATATCTCGGATACAACTCTTAAGAATCTGCGGGTGAACCTGATGTTCCCTGCAGGTGTGGATATCGTCTCGCACCCAGTAACCGCTGACAACCTGCTTGAGCCGGGCAGGGAGACGACTGCCTTATGGTCACTGATGCCGGTTTACTTCGCCGGAGGTGAGACAGATTTTGTTCTTGTAATTGAGGCCGACAATATGCCACGCACTGTCACAAGAGTACGCGGCCCTCTGGCTGAAAAATCAGGGAAGAAACAGTAGTTTCTGGCAGTCAGTTACCCGGAGAGTTTAATGCCGAAACTGCAGAAAGAGTGTTGGCATAAAGGTTGAAGGAGAAGCAAAAATGGAAAAAAAGGGAAGAAGTCCTGTGTTTTTCTTTTTTTTAACAGTTCCCCTTTTCGGAATGCTGTTGTGTCTTCCTCTGCACGCGGCCGGCTCCGGGGAAAAACTTTTTCTTACCAGAGATGGACAGCCGGCGGCTGTCATCGTGGTAGCCGACATACCGCTTGATGCCAGTGATGTCAGGGGACACCAGACCCTGACGCAGATGACAGCGGCTGAAGAACTGCAAAAGTACATTGAGCAGGCAAGCGGTGCAAAACTACCTATAGTTGGTGCAGCAGGCGTACCTGAAACAGGAACCCTGTTACTGGTAGGGGTAAGTGCACTCTCAAAAAAGTATAACCTTGAACCGCCGGACAGGTCTGAGGGGCTGCTCATTGCAAGTTTCCCGAGAGGTCTGGCTATTCTCGGGGAGGTTGCCGCGGCTGATGTCCCTGAAAACAACACCTATAAAGATTTTGACAGGGGTATTATGCACGCAGTTTATACCTTTCTGGAAGAGTATGTCGGCTACCGGTTCTACTTTGAAAATCGTAATGATGACCAGATGGGTATGGTTGTCCCGTCTAAGCCCACCATCAGTCTTACCCTGCCTATCAGATATGAGGATGCTCCGTTTTTTTCAATGCGGGACATAGGTGAGATTGCTGCTGACCGTGCAGGAGTCTCCGATGGCATACAAGCCGGGCATACCCATAGCGGGTGGGCAAGGCTCTACAAAGAAAGCCATCCGGAGTTTTTTGCCCTGAAGGCAGATGGAACCCGTAACTGGAACTATCTTTGTTACACGGAACCCGGGGTATTGGAGGCGGAACTGCGGCACATAAAAGAGTGGTATGAAAATGGAACCCTTCTCACAGCAACAAGGCCTACACGCAGGTTTATTCCGGTATGGCCTGACGACAACGCCGGTTCTCTCTGTAGTTGTGACAGGTGCAACAATCTAAAAACCCCAAAACGCGGTTATCCAGGGTCTGTATCTAACCTGTGGTTTAACTATGTAAAGCGGCTTGCCGGGAGGGTAGCAGAACTCTGGCCCGGTAAGCGTGTGCTGACCGGTGCTTATACGCAGTGGACATATCCACCTGAGTTTGAACTGCCTGACAACATTGACATCCAGCTCTGTTTGGTCCCCTCCCCTAATGGCAGGTATTCTACTACCCTACTAATCAAACAGCCCGAGGTTTATAAGGCCAACCTTGAACTGGTCCGCGAGTGGAGCATCAATCTTCAAAATAATCCTGACCGTCTCCATATCAGGGAATATTTCAGCCCCGTTCCCTGTAATCATACAGGTATGCCCGCACTTTTTCCTCACGTCCTGCAAAGATGGATTCAAGATATGCGAACGCTGACCAGGGGCTCCTATTTTGACGGACTCGGAGGGCTGCCCCGAACACCAGGAAATTACCTGATGATGTGGCTGTGGGGAAGGCTGCTCTGGAATCCTTCTCTGGATGTTGATGCTGAAGTAAAAAAACACTGCCTTGATTTTTTCGGACCGGGGGGCAAAGCAATGTTGGATTTTTACAGACTGCTGATAGAGGGTGATGAGAAGCCCTTCCCTTCAGATGAATTCAGAGCAGTAAGCTCATCACACGGATATCCGTCAGGCGATTATAACATCCAGATGCTTTTTCAACATTCCTATCCTCCTGAGGTTCTTGACAGGCTGGAAGGTTATCTGCATGATGCCCTGCAGGCGGCAGGGTTGCCAAAGGCCCCAAACTGGGAAGTAAACCACAATATGGCATGGACTCTTCGTAACAGCGGCGAAGTACCTTGCACCTATCCGGTAACATTTACTCCGGTAAGCGGCGCCATGTTATGGCCGCGGGTCTACTGGGAAGATGGAGAGTTGACATACAAAGGAGAACTTAAAACAGGTCAGCGACTGTTTATAGAGAAAGGGCCGCGGGCGACCCTTTTTGTGGAAAACGGTTCGGCTTCTGATGTGACGGAAAAAATCCGAGGAGGTTTACCTGTTGTTGCACCCTGTACAACGGTAGTAATGCAGTATGCCAGCCGTTCGGCAGACGACAGAGATATCATGCGTGTAACCCTGGGAGAAGGAGCCTTTGATGAAAAACACCTGAATATATATCAAAAGCGGCTGTTGTGGATACGCCGCTACTTTGAGGTGCATACCAAGGGATTGGGGCGCTACACCTCGCCAACAGGACCATTTGTGCTTGGCAGACTGACGCAGCAGTGGACCCAGCGCGGCATACCTGCCTATCATGTGACGTGGACTGAACAGGCACCTCCTGCTGATTTTGATTCTGACTGCTGGGGAAAAACAGAAACCATCAGTCTTGTAGAGGGCAGCCCGGACCCGCAGAATGCGGATACCAACGTAGGTTTTCAGCCGGCCCTGCCAACCTATGTCAGGATGCTGCAGGATAAGGAAAACCTCTACCTTGCATTCAGGAATATCCAATGGGAGAAGCCCTTAAATGATGAGACTGACGGGGTGATTGTCAGAATGTACAGGGGAAGAACTGCTGTGGGTGACCCTTTAAATCCGCAAAACAATGCGGTTGTTGAAATCGCAGTGCGTCCGGACGGCACTCTTTACCAGACACCTCCTTCTTTTCCATACCGCCGTACCAACTTCGGTTTAGGTTCAGAGGGCATTTCGGTACAGGCAAGAAGTAATGGATTCCCGGAGACCTATAGGGTAACAGTAAAGCCGTCACAGAGTGCCACTATACGCCTGGATACTCTCAGAAATTATACGGAAACGCGCCATATAATCGGTGGAGTATACAGTTACAGATATCCATCAGGAGGTAACGGCTGGCATGAAGGATACCTTCAGTTTGATATCCCCGGACTTAACCCCGGTGAAAAAATTGCACGGGCAGTATTACACGGATACATAGACAGGCTGTTTGGCAGTTATACCTTGCCGATACAGGTAGGTTATTCCCCTGATGACGACTGGGACGGTAAAGCGGAAGTATTTGAAAGGAGGCTTACGCTTGAAGATACCTTCACGGCACTTGGAAGATATGATGCAAAGGGCTCTTATCCTGAATTGTGGTTTGAATCTGACGTGAGCCGATACCTGCGTATGGAAGGCGAAGGCCCGGGACACAGGCTTACTATCGGCATTACAGGAGGACGCCATCAGGGACTGAGAGGTTTTACCATGAGAATAGATGAAGGGGTATATGCTCCCTATCTTGAACTGGAAATTGTAAAAGAAACGGTAGAAACCGAACCAAGGTGGGATGTGGTGATTACCATACCCAAAAACAAAATCAGTCCGGATGGGAATATAACCGAGTTGTGGGCTCAACTGGTACGGATTCATCAATACCGGTACCACAGTCATCAGAGACAGCGTGTTGGAAGCTACCTGCAATGGAAACCAGACCTTATGAACATCTGGCACTTTTGGGAGCCCCAGAAAAAGAACCTGACAAGCACCGGCAAAATTCTGTTTACGGTTAAATAAAATTAATACCTGAAACAGGCAACAGAATGTCCTTCCTCCACCTGTCTCAGTATGGGCCTCTCAGTGCGGCAGACTTCCTTGCTGTAAGGACAGGAAGGAAGAAAACGACAGCCATTCTTTGACGGTTCATACCTTTTCCTGCCCGTCTCAGCCCCTCTGTAAAGGGAAGACCTTATAAGCAGTTCGGTATATGGATGTAGAGGATTTTTAATAACCTTTTCAGTAGTCCCTGTCTCTACCACCTCCCCTCTGTACATCACCGCAACGCGGTCGGATATAAACTCAATTATCTTAATGTCATGCGAGATAAAAAGATAGGTAAGATTCATCTTTTCTTTCAACTCAATAAAAAGATTGAGAATCTTTGCCTGTATGGAAAGGTCAAGGTTGGAGGTCGGCTCATCACAGACGATAAACACAGGAGAGGTGGAAAGTGCCCTTGCTATGGATACACGCTGTTTTTCACCGCCGCTGAACTGATGCGGGAATTCATTTATCCTTTCAGGGCTGATGCCAACCGTCTCAAAAATCTCTTTTACGCGGTCCCTTCTTTCAGCACTGCTCTTGCCCCTTACACCTTCCATCACTGCACCGCCAACCGTCATCCTCGGATTGAGTGAACTGTAAGGGTCCTGAAAGACAATCTGAAAATTTCTCCTCAGTCTTAGAACCTCCCTATCCTTCAAATCTGTCAGTTCAATGCCCCTGAAGTATACCTTCCCGTATGTCGGTTCAACCAGCCTTAAGATGGTCTTGCCGAGGGTTGTTTTGCCGCTGCCGCTCTCTCCTATCAGTCCAAAGGTCTCACCCTCAGAGATATCCATACTGACACTTTCAAGAGCTGTCACCTCCTCAACTCCTGCACCTGACCTGATAAGATACTTTTTGCCGAGATTATCTATCTTCCACAGCGTCTCCATACCTGAAACACCTCACTATTGACGTGCCTTTTTTTGTCTCCCCCGGCTCTTTAGAGGCACAGACCTCTTTTTTATACGGGCACCTGGGGTAAAATGCACACCCCTGCGGCAGGTTCTTGAAATCAGGGACATTCCCTTCAATATCTCTTATCTTATCGCCTGTCTTATACCTTTCAGGGAGACAGGATATAAGTCTTTCCGTATAAGGGTGCAGCGGTCTGACGAAGATATTCTTTGCCTCTGAGAGTTCTACAATCTTTCCTGCGTACATAACCGCTATCTTCTGGGTAAAATTCACTGCAAGGGATATGTCGTGTGTTATAAAGAGTAAAGAAAGTCCGTACCTTGCCATCATCTCCTTCAGAAGTTCTATGATTCCGTATGCTGTTGTTACGTCAAGAGCCGTTGTAGGCTCATCGGCTATGAGCAGTTCAGGATTATTTATGAGAGCCATTGCTATCATCACCCTCTGCTGCATACCTCCGCTCAACTGGTGCGGGTATTGATAATAGACGTTTTCTTTCAACCCGACGTCACTTAGCATCTTAAGTACGCGTTCCTTCCTCTTAAATCCTCCCCCACCCCCCTTTTTCAAAGTGGGGATTAAAAGGGGATTTTCAGTCTCCTTTATGGCTTCTTCAATCTGGCTGCCGGCAGTAAAGACCGGATTCAGATAAGAAGACGGTTCCTGAAAAATCATGCTGACGCGACTGCCCCTTATCTCTCTCAGTTCTTTCTCTGACAGTTTCGTTATCTCCTGTCCGTGGACTGAAATTTCTCCTCTGTCAATCTGCATGTTTTTGGGAAGGAGTTTCATAACCGACCTGGCGGTTACAGTCTTGCCGCTGCCGCTCTCTCCCACCAGAGAGAGAGACTCATTCTTTCCAATGGAAAGGTCTATTCCCCTGAGTATCTTAATCTTTTTCCCCTTCCCAGCAGGGCTGAAGACTACCTCCAGTCCCTTGACCTGAAGTATCTTTTCCATTTTTACCAGTTTTTCGGGTCCATAACATTCCTGAGCCCGTCTCCAAAGAAATTAAATGCCAGTACAGTGAGGAATATAAAAAAACCGGGGATAAGCATCCATGGAGCCGTGGTGAGAATCTTGAGGTTGCCCACGGTTACTGAAAGCATGTTTCCCCAACTGGGATAAGGTTCCTGTATCCCCAGCCCGAGAAGACTCAGTGCTGACTCTCCCAGGATATAGCCCGGCACTGAGAGGGTCAGGGCGGTAATGGTATAAGAGAATGTGTTCGGCAGGATGTGCCTTGTGATAATCCTGAAGGAGGAGAGCCCGAGAGAGCGTGCCGCCAGCACGTACTCCTCTTCCTTTATAGACAGAACCATCCCCCTTATTATCCTTGCAAGGGACGCCCAGCCTATCAGACTCAGAATAACAACTATCAAAAGGTATATCTGAATGGATGAAAGGTTCGGAGGGAAGGCTGCCCTCAACGCAAGCATAAGATAAAAAAACGGGAACATCATTATTATCTCAACCGTTCTCATCAAAACAGTATCCGTCTTGCCTCCGAAATAACCCGAAACGCCTCCAACGAGTAGCCCGAGTATAAAAGAGACGCTCACGCCTATAATGCCTATGGAGAGTGAAATCCTTGCCCCGTGAAGTACCCGGGAAAACACATCCCTTCCATGGATGTCCGTACCGAAAAGGAAGACCTTGCCCGGCTCTTTGACGCCAAAAAGGTACCTCTCCGTCTTCAAAAATCCAAAAATCTCTCTCTCCTCTCCTTTTACGAAAAACCTTATGCTGTGTTTTCTGGAAGAGTCAAGCGAATACTCCTTGAATGCAGGGTTGACCACCTTTATTTGATAAACAACCAGTTGAGGTAAGAGTTTTCCATTATAAGCGATGTGCGGTATTGTAGGAGGGCACAAGGCATAATCTCTGTGCTGTAAGCCATAAGGGTATGGGGCAATGAAATCTGCCAGTATGGCTAATGTGTAGAGAAGCAACAAAAGCCATAGAGAAAAGAAGGAAAGCCTGTTTGACTGATTCAGCCGTCTCAAGAATATCTTCATCTCAGCCTCACCCTCGGGTCAGCCACTGCAATAAGGATGTCTGCCATCAGATTTCCCAGAATGAGCAGTACTCCTCCCAGCAGCAGGGATGCCATCACCAGATACAGGTCCTGCGAGAGCACCGCATCAAGTATCAGTCTTCCCATCCCGGGCCAACTGGTTACTATCTCAACCAGTGCTGCCCCACTTAAGACAGAAGAAAGGGTATATCCGAAAATCGTTATCATAGGGTTGATGGCATTCCTCAGGGCATGCCTGAAATAAATCCTTGCGTGGCTCAGTCCTTTTGCATAGGCGGTTATTACGTAAGGGCTGCCAAACGCCTCAAGGAAGTTGTTTTTCATCAGGCGGTAGAGCCCTCCAATACCTGCCAGTGTAAGTGCAATTCCAGGGAGAAGCAGGTGCTTTAAATAGTCAACGGTCCTTTCCCATCCGGTCGCATTGATGTGAAAGACACTCGTGGTGCCACCTACGGGTAGAACCATAGTTCTTGCCGCAAAGAAGACCATCAGCATTGCAATAAGAAAGGAGGGGATTGATATGCCTATATATGCAAGAAATGAAAGGGCCTTTTCCTGCCACCTGCCTTCTTTTATTGCGGCATATACACCAAAGGGGACGGCAATGAGCCAGGTAAAAAATATGGAAAAAAGAGAGAGGGCAAGCGTGTTTTTAACCTTCTGTCCTATGAGAAATGAAACCGGAACATGATAGGAAAAAGACTCGCCGAGGTTGAATCTCAGGAGATTTCCGAGCCAGTAAAAATACTGGATAACTACGGGTTTATCCAGACCGAAACTGTTTCTCATCTCCTCTATGGTCTGCGGGGAAATCTCGGGGTTCATCTGCAACTGTGTAAAGTAATCCCCCGGCGCCATCTGTATGATGACAAAAGAGATAAAGGTCATCCCTATCAGCAAAGGTATGAACTGTAACAGCCGTCTCAGTATGTATCTCTTCATCCCCTATATTTTACTTTTATCCTGTCATAAATCAACTTCCATTGACACCTGAACCTTTTGTTGTTATAATCTATCACCATGGGAAGAAAAAAACAAGGAAATGGCAGGGACTCAAACCCCAAGTATCTGGAAACCAAGATTTACGGTGGACAGACGGTAAGAGCAGGCAGTATTATCGTCCGTCAGAGAGGCAGCAGTATAAAACCCGGTAAGGGTACAGGTATGGGTAAGGACTATACTGTTTTCAGTCTGATTGACGGGATGGTTGATTTTGTTGAAAGAGACGGAAAGAAAGTGGTAAACATTATTCCAATCTCTAAATGATAAAAATCTCCATAGAAACGAAAAGACTGGAAGAGATAGAAGTCCTTTCATCTCAACAACTGGATAACCTGTTTACAAAGGAAGAACTTTCCTGTAGTAACAAAACCACGCTTACCGGTAAACTTGCTGCAAAGACTGCATTTTTCAGAAATGCAGGTTTATCCTGTTTTACAGAAGACTACAAAAAGGTTGAGGTGGGCAAAAAATCTTCAGGCAGACCTTTCCTGAATCTCCTTGATACCTCACTGTCAGAAAAGGTTTCAGGCTTTAAAACGGCAATATCTATTTCACACACAAAAGATACGGCAGTCGCAATCTGTATCCTGTACAAATAAAATCCTCACATATCCTCCCTTTATAAAGAGATTGTATTATGAGATTTTATTCATCTCTCCCCTTTAAAAAGTGGGCTCAAGTGGGATTTTAAGATGTAAAGATGGCTGACGTTTTTCCTTAGGGAGAATAAGATGTTACACAGAGAAAGGGTTTTAACGTCACTGAAACACAGAGAGCCTGACCGGGTGCCTGTTGACCTTGGTGCAATGGATTCCACAGGCATTACGGGTATAGCATACAACAGGCTCAAAAGGTATCTCGGCATCAACAGCGGAAGCACACGCATCTTTGACCCCTATCAACAGGTTGTCATAGTGGAGCCGGAGGTGCTTGAGGCGGTTGGGGCAGACGTTATGGCAGTACCTTTCATGCCGAAAGAATGGAAGACGTGGGAACTGCCTGACGGTTCGCCCTGCGAGATTCCTGAAAAGTGGAGTCCGGTGGGACTGCCCGATGGTTCCCAGATTGTTTACGGCAAAGACGGCAGCGTATCGGCACGCATGCCCAGAGGCGGGTTTTATTTTGAGCCGGGCGAGCCACCCCTTGCGAAGGCGGAATCTGTTGCAGATATTGAGAGGAATATTGAGTGCATAAAGAACTTTGACCTGCCGTCTTACTGGGATGAGCCATTTGAAGAAACGGGAAAACGTGCGCAGGAACTGCAAAATAATACGGGCTATGCGCTGATGGGCAACTTTGCAGTACACATCTTTGCCGCAGGACAGATGCTCCGGGGATTTGAAGGGTTTCTTGTAGACCTTATGATAAACAAGGACATGGCTGAATGCATCATGGAAAACCTGGTGGATGCCTATATAGAACGTTTTGACAGATATTTCCCGACAATAGGCAGGTTTGTTGACATAATAAATGTGAACGATGACCTCGGGATGCAGGACGGTCCTATGATTTCGCCCAAGGTCTACAGGGAGATGGTTAAGCCGTACCAGAAAAAGATATACCAACATATTAAGAAGGTATCGGGAAGGTATCTTTTCCTTCATACAGACGGTTCAGTCTATGACTTCATCCCGGACTTTATTGAGATGGGTGTGGATATTCTCAATCCCGTACAATTCTCCTGCAGAGACATGGAACTGGACAGACTGAAAGGAGAATTCGGCAAAGACCTGACCTTCTGGGGAGGAGGATGTGACACCCAGAAGGTACTTCCCAGCGCGACTCCGCAAGAGATAAGAAATCACGTAAAAGAGTGCGTAAATACTCTTAAGCCCGGCGGGGGCTTCATATTCAATCAGGTACATAACATACAGCCGGACGTGCCGCCTGAAAATATCATGGCGATGTATCAGGCCGTCAGGGAAACATAAAACCTAAAGATATGTACGAAACGACTTTTTCAGAGTCTAAAAATGTGCCCTTGACAAACATTTAAACATAGTGTATAATTGTAACCATGAAGACAGCACAGGCAAACGGGGAAAGCAGAGTGCTGGTATCTCTCGTTGAGAAATCCCTGAGGAAACAGATTGAGAAAGGTATCCTCCCTGCAGGAAGCACCATACCCGCATACCGCAGTCTCGCAAATACCCACAACGTATCCCTTGCAACCGTCCAGCAGGCGGTGAAAAAACTTGAGGAAGACGGACTCGTAGATGTCTACCAGGGAAGGGGTGCCATCGTGCGCGGGGAGTCAATGGTATGGAATCCGCAGACAATCAACAACCGCGTACCGGGGCAGGGAAAGCAGGTCGGGCTTTTTATGCGGCATCTCTACAGTGGTTATATCTCACAAACAATGCCTGAATACGTGCAGGGTATTTCTGATGAACTGAACAACTGGAACCTTACCCTCGTACTCAATATGTATCCCGACGAACCCTCACAGATAGTTGATGCCTGTATGGAGAAGCTCCACAACAACAGCGCATCAGGATTCATCCTGTGGGCTGAACTGGATACTGTGGTGGTGAAAGCGGTGCAGAAGATGAAGATGCCCTTTTTGGTACTGAATGTCAAAGACCCCGAAAGGCTGGAGGAAGATGTCCGTTATGTAGCGGCAGATGAAACAGGTGGTGTGACTGAAGCAATTAACTTTCTCATACGTTTAGGGCACAGACAAATCGGTTTTGTGGGAGTCAAGCAGTCCATAAAGGGAAGAAACAGCAGGCGTTATCAGTCCTATCTTGATACTCTAAAGAAAAACGGTATTACTCCAAAAGAGAAATGGATGTATTACCTTGAAGGAACTGAGAATCTACCGGTAAATTCTGAAAGGCTCTTTACTGGGAAGGACCGTCCCACAGCAATCTTCTGTGACTCGGATTACAAAGCAACTGCAATGCTGAAAATTGCCCGGGATGCCGGACTGTCAATTCCCGAGGACCTCTCAATAATAGGGTTTGACGATGTCCCCATGGCGGCACAGACACAGCCGCCGCTTACCACGGTATACAAGCCCCGGTACGAAATGGGCAGGGAGGCGGCACGGATGCTGGCCTGTATGTTAAACGGCAGGGACGTATCCGTACCACAAAAAAAGGTGCTGAAAACATATCTTGTCCACAGGGACAGTTGTGCGACACCGAATACAATAAAGGCGGTATAGACCGCCGGGGGAGGAAAAGATGGGAAAGAACATGAGATTTATGCGACGAAGTCTCGGTGAAGACGGAGGATTTACGTTGATAGAATTGCTGGTTGTGATTGCGATAATAGCGATACTGGCGGCGATGCTTCTTCCGGCGCTCTCGCAGGCAAGGGAGAGGGCGCGCATGGCAATCTGTCTGAATAATCTGAAACAGCTCGGGCTTGCCTTCTACATGTATTTCAACGATTACGAGGAGTATATTCCGAAGGCAGTCAATTATGACCATGCCACGCACGGGTCTGAATGCTGGTATACGCGACTTCTTCCTTATATCGAGCCCGGTGCCACAAACACATACTCTGTTGATCTCTTCCATTGCCCTTCCTGCCGTATGGGCATATCAAGGTACCGTCCGTGGTACGCGCAGAACCTGTACTGGGGAGATCCGGACAATGTATGGCGCAAGATCTCAAGGGCGAGGAAACCATCCATGACAATGCTGTTGACGGAGAAAGACAACCTGTCAACACCCTATCGCGTATACTGCAATTCAACAGAGATTGCCGATGTGTACCTTGCGGCAAACAACAGGCACAGAATAGG
>CAYOYL010000234.1:0-4420 GCA_964408175.1 uncultured bacterium | reverse complement strand
AAAGATACTGGATGTACCCAATACCCACTACATCCATAAGGAACCGGGCAGCATTAAGATGCTGGTGGAAAAGGTGGAATCACTCGGCTGAGAACTACTCTTGAAGTTTCTCTGCCAGTTTGTCAATAAAGATTATTCTTTTTTCCTCGCCATACGTGTCACCGGCTGCACCTATAAGTCCGAAGGTTGAGAGTTCCAGATACTCCTTGCCGCCGGGTGTCTTCTTCTTTCTATACTGATAAGGCCTGCCGTAAGGGTCCATAAAGTTTGTGCCGGTTGCCAAATAAGGGCCGTTCCATCCAACAGTACCGGGATTTTCAAGCAGGTCTTTAAGTTTCAGTGGAACCGATTTTGTGTCTGAATAGAAAAGGGTTATGGCATTTTCTATTGCCTTGAAGTCCTTTGTGACCTTTTCACTGCCTTTCTTCGCAATTGAAAGTTCACGGACAATCCTGGATGCTTCCTGTATCTGTATGGCGTTTATCTCGGCAATTCCACCGACTATCCCCATACCGGAGAAAGGTATGCTGTTTTTCCACTCTTCCCATTCCTGCTTCTCCTTCTCTTCAAGTGCTCTCGGTGAGACAGGTGCGGCATTTGCCACAACAACTGTTGACATATTCTCCTTCAGGATGACGTAAGCGGCGGTTCTGGTCGAGGCAACAGTGACCTCTCCAGCAACAACCCCCACACTGGTAGACTGTTCTTCCGGAACATAACCCGTGGTAAAGATAGTTCCTCTGATACCTGCGATAGTGTTTGGTGTTTCTATCTCAAACTTTCTGGTAGAGACTGGTAATTTTTCCACAATAGACCACATCTTACCCTTAGGCATCTGTATCTTTATCTCGCTTATCTCATTCTTTTCGTCAAAAAGTGAGCGGGCAATCCTTACTGTTGTTTCTTCTGAAAGGGTTATAACGGCCTTCTTCCCGAAAGATATCACTGCCTGACTGTCTGTACCTGTTTTTATATACATACCTTCGGCAAGTTTACTCTTCAGAGGCAGGTTGTCCCATCGGTTACCTGCCGTGTTCCAGTATAAGACCTCACCCTTCCTGTCGCCGAGTATTATTGATGTTTCCTGAGAAAAACAGGATATGGACATAGCAATCAGAAAAATAGCGGATAATAGTTTTAATATTCTCATATTCACCCCCTCACCCCTTAAATTATTCCTTCCGAGAGGAGAGGATTAAGTGTGAGAAGACTCCCACTTAACCCGGTAAAGGTCTATCCCTTCACCCTTCCCTCTTATGTTAAATGTCCCCGCGTGTTCGCAGAGGAGCCCTTCCTTCTCAATTATCTTGTAGGTCTCATAACCCACAAGTATCTCCTCCCCAGCGGTAAGTCCTTCAATCCTTGCGGCAACATTTACAGCATCGCCTATGGCTGTGTATTCCATCCTCCTGGGAGTACCGATGTTTCCTATGATTACAGTCCCTGTATTTATGCCTATGCCTATTTTAACATCTTTGCTGAAATTTTTCATTCGCCGCATCATCTCTCTCGCTGAGAGAACTGCATTAAGCGCATGTTCAGGGTCATCAACCGGAGCCCCGTATATCGCCATCACCTCATCACCTATGAATTTATCCAGTGTACCTCCAAACCTGAAAACCGCCTCCGTCATAATACTCAATATCCTGTTCAAAAAAGCGAATGTCTCCTCAGGCGTATGTCTGTCTGCAAAGGAGGTAAATCCCCTGATGTCCGCAAAAAGGACAGTCAGAGTCTTCTGTTCACCCTCAACCAGGAGTTCTCCACCTGAACTGAGAAGTTTTTCCATAACCGCAGAGGATACATACCGACCAAACATGTCCCTTACCTTGAGTCCCTCTTTTTTCTCAGTTATAAACGCCGCCAGTATGAGCACCCCATATGCAAAAACAATACTCATCACAACGGGAAGGATGTCTATCCAGAGAAGGTGAAACGTGAACAGGACAAACGCCAGCACTACGGAGAGCCCCGCAAGAAAAACGACAAAGGCAATGCCTGCCAGAGGAGTAAAAGAGACTGCCGCCAGGCCTGCCGTAAAAGAGAAGAAAAATGACATAAGAATGTTCTGAGGGTTACCCACCTTTCTTATGAACTCCCCCTTAAAAAAATTCTCAAGGAAACTGGCATGTATCCCCATTAACGGATAATTGGGGACCCCTGAGACAGAAGCCTTGTCGGAAACACCAGTTGCAGTTAAACCAACAAGCACAACCTTGTCTTTAAAAACATCCGGGGGAATAATGGACTTCTCTCCTCTGCTCAGATTCAGGTAAGACTGAAAAACCTGTACGAATGAGTAGTTTGGAAACCTTGTAAGGTCTGTATAAACATTAAAGTAGGTGGAATAGTCACCAGCAAGAGGAATCTTCCTTACTGCACCATTGGTGATGAACTCAACAGAACCTTCATCCATGCTCTCTATGCTTCCCCCGAAAATGTCTTCTATTATAGAAACGCAGAGAGAATTACTCATCTTCTCATTGTGTTCTATGAAAAGCGGATACTTTCTTATTATTCCATCGCTGTCAGGGATAATATTGATAAAACCCGTTGAAATCAGGCTGTCTCTGAAAACTTTAAGGGGTCTTACAATTTTGTCAGAATAAAAAATCCCTTTTTTTTTCTCCGGGTGGTCAAAATAGAATGGTAGTATTACATTGCCAGCATTTTTTATGGCAGCGGCAAACTCTCTGTCGGCTGGACCTGAACTGTCAATAAAAAGTATGTCAAAAACAATTGCCCGAGCGCCCATATTGTGCAGAATCTCGGCAAGACCAGCATACCACTGCCTTGATATGGGCCATTCCCCAAGAGCCTGAAGGCTGTCGTCACCTATAAAAATAAGGGCGATATCACCGGTGGGTTGTTTATCACTGAATGTTTTTATCCTCCAGTCGTAGGTAACGTTCTCAATCCGCCTGAAGACGTCCAGTTGAAAGAAGAAAAAGAAAAATATTGAGGTCAGAAAAGAGATTACGAATACATTCCTTTTATTCTTAACTCTTGGGATTTTCATAACGGCAGGGAAGTTCAAGGGTAAAAACTGTTCCTTTTCCACATTCGGATGCAACGTCAACAGTACCCTTGTGTTCTGTTACTATCTTTTTGACAACGGCAAGACCCAGCCCGGTGCCCTTATGTCCCTTGGTGGTAAAGAATATGTCAAATATCTTCTTGAGATTCTCCGGGGAGATACCTGCTCCGTTATCCTCTATGCTTATTGTGAATCTCCCTTTATCGGGTATGTTCCGGGTTGATACTTTTATAATACCTGTCCCTTCGGGAACTATCTCATATGCGTTACTGAAAAGGTTGAGGATAACCCTCTGCATACCGGTCGTATCAATATCCACCTCTTTTATACTATCGTCAAGTTCGTAGATAAGTTGTATCCTCTTCTCTTTAATCTTCTCATTATAAACGCTGACCGTACTCTTTATAAAGTCACTCAGATGGACCCTCTGTAAGAACGGCTCTTTCTTGGATGAATAGTTGAGCATATCCAGTATCAGGTCTGAAATCCTGTTTACGTTTGACTTGACGATACCCCAGGCATCCTGTACGTATTCGCCTTCCACAGATGCCATTGTGTCATCCAAAAGTGAAACCCCGCCGTAAAGACCGTTGAGGATATTCTTGATGTCGTGAGAGAGCGAAAGCATGGTTTCCCCCACACCGGCCATCTTCGCATTTTTCATGCTTTCAATGTATAACTGTGCGTTTTCAACAGAGAGGGATGCCTGTCCGGCTATAATGCTCATAAGTTCCTCGTCCTTTTTATCAAACGGCCTGCCGTCCTTTTTGTTCAAAACCTCCAGAACCCCCAGTAGTCTACCTTTTTTCCCTGCAAGAGGCACGGCAAGTATGCTTCTCGTATGGAACCTGCTCTTTTTGTCTGCCGAAGAAAAGAAACGTCTGTCTTTAGAGGCATCCTTCACGTTGATTATCCTCTTTTCCTTTGCGCAGATACCTGCAATACCCTGTCCCAGTTTCAGTCTTATCGTCTTTACCTTGCTGCCTTTTTCACCAGTGGCAACCTTGAAAAAGAGAACCTTTTCCTCTTTATCATATAGAAGGAGGGAACTTGCCTCGGCACTGAGGATACGCTTACTCTCTTCCATTATAAGGGTGAGAAGTTTTTGAAGGCTGTTGATGGATGATATGAAAACGCTTATCCTCTGCAGAACCTCAAACTTGTGCAGGTACTCGTTATTCTCTTTCACAGTGTTATTATACAATATAAAGTAGAATTTTACAAATTCGGGGTTATCGGGTAAACTGTATGGAAAAATCGGCTGAATAATAATCCCATGACTGGTTGTCATTGCGAGGCTTGTCCCGAACGGATGTGAGGGAACTGATTCCTTCGCCTGTCATTGCGAGGAGCGAAGCGACGTGGCAATCTCAGAGATTGGAA
>CAYOYL010000233.1:0-1965 GCA_964408175.1 uncultured bacterium | reverse complement strand
CAACAGGCAGAAAGTAACAACCTATGCTGAAAGAATATCTAAAACTGCGGGAATATACTGAGGTCCGGTGGAGATATCTTGTCCTCGGTATGGTATTTATGCTGCTCAGCGCTCTTTTAAGCGGCATCTCCATATCTTCCATAGTTCCTCTTATGGACAGGATAATAGCAGGCAAAGACATTATACTCCCGGAGAGACTTCCTGATATTGTCAAAGACAGGCTGGAACCCCTCGCATACACCTTAAATACACTGCCCGAGGGAACCATGCTGAAATATCTCATTACCTTCATAGTCTCTACAATATTTTTAAAGGGGCTCTTTTTCTACCTGAACCACTACTACTTCCATTATTTCGGCAACCGGCTCCTAACCGATGTAAGAGACAGGTTATACTCAAAGGTTGCAACGCTTTCAATGGACTTCTTCACACAGGGGCATTCAGGAGAAATCACCTCAAGGATTATTTACGATGTCAATCTCCTGATGCATGCCTTCGTTGTAAACTTCCCTGCGATTCTCTTCCAGAGTGCACTTGTACTGCTTTATCTTGTCATTATCTTCACCATAGACTGGCAGTTAAGTCTTCTGTCAATGCTGATATTCCCGCCGGTTCTGTTTCCTATATACAAAACAGGCAATAAACTCAGGAAACTCGGCAAAAGAATCCAGGAGGCATATGGAAGGGTAGGCAACCTCATACATGAGGGCGTTTACGGACAGCAGATAATAAAGGCGTACAACCAGGAAAAAGAGATTATAAGACGGTTTGACAGAGAGAATGAAAACATCTTCAAAACTGTTATGTCTGCGACAAAAAGGATACTGCTTATATCTCCCTTCACTGAGGCAATGTCAGTTCTGGGAGCCAGCGGACTTCTTTACTTTGGAGCAAGGAAGGTCATTGAAGGAGATTTGACCTCGGGATTCCTTTTTTTCTTCTTCGTGGCACTCTTTTCCATCATAAGTCCGTTGAAAAGCATTGGGAACGCATACGCGAACCTGAAACACGACAGTTCCGCACTGCCTCGCATCTTTTCCATACTTGACAGACAGAACAGGACAGAAGATACAGGCAGGAAGGCCTTTACAGAACTCAAAGAAAAGATTGCGTTTCAGAATGTCTACTTCTCTTACGGGAAAAAGAAAACTCTGAAAGACGTATCATTCTCCATTGCCAGAGGCGAAAAACTGGGAATAGTCGGACCTACGGGCGTGGGCAAAACAACACTGATAGGACTGCTCTTGAGATTTTATGAGCCGTCTTCTGGAGAGGTCATTATAGATGGCATGAACATTAAGGAATTTACGCTGCATTCACTGAGAGAGCACATAGGACTTGTAACGCAGGAACCTATACTTTTTAACGATACGATAAAAAGAAATATCGCTCTTTCTGAAAAACCTGACATGGAAAAGGTTGAAGAGTCAGCGGAAAATGCACACATTAAAGGATTTATAGACGGTTTACCTGACGGCTATGAAACGGTTGTCGGGGAACGTGGGACCACCCTTTCCGGTGGACAGAAACAACTGTTGTCCATAGCACGTGCCATCTACAAGAATCCTGATATCCTCATTCTGGATGAAGCCACTGCCTCTCTGGACAGCAACTCAGAAAAGGTTCTTCAGCAGACAATGGAAAGGATAACGGTTGGCAGGACAGTCTTTGTGATTGCACACCGCCTTTCAACCTTGAGAAACGTTGATAGGATAATAGTACTTAAAGATGGGGAGATAACTGAGTCAGGCACGCACAAAGAACTTTTTGAAAAGAAGGGGGACTACCACAAACTCTGGGAGATTCAGTTCACCCCCTGAATGAACAAATTCTAAGCACGAAGATAAATTCTCAGTAAACCCCGTATTGTCATTGCGAGGCTTGTCCCGAACGGATGTGAGGGAACTGATTCCTTCGCCTGTCATTGCGAGGAGCGAAGCGACGTGGCAATCTCAGAGATTGGAA
>CAYOYL010000232.1:0-21048 GCA_964408175.1 uncultured bacterium | reverse complement strand
TACTGACTTTGCTCCCCATGCTAAAGCAATTTTGGCGGTAAGAGATATGTTTTCGCAAATCCATTCAGGTAGTGGTGCTTTTTGATACCATCCAATCAGCGGCCAGACAGGTTTTGCCGGAGACTCTTGAGAGTGTCTGATATAATCCATCTGCCAGGCAGCGGAAAGTTCTGGTGCATAATACATATAGTTGTATAACTCCACAACCACTGCATCAAGTTCGCCTGTATATGCACCGGGCATCTGTACAACCCTTATCTCAGGAGAAACCTTCCTTGCAGTGCTCTTCAGGTCCTCATTGTGAATTTTTTTTAACAGTTCGGACTCGGAGAATGCAGGATACCCGATAATTGAAATCCATTTATAAAGAGGGGAGTTCTCGTCTATAATGCCTGGTTTTTGGTATTTAATCTCCGGAGGGGGGAGTCCTGTTTTCTCTTTGAAATAGTTAATACAGTGTTGATTAAAATCAGTCCAGCCTTGTCCCTGCCAGCCTAAACCTAAACCGAATTCATCATCAAGAGCGATTGTTTTCAAGCCCAGAGTTTTCCCCTGTTTCACCACTGTTTCAACCTCTTTTCTCATTATTTCTCTTACCTCCGGGCTCAGTATTGATGGATAGTCATACTTCCACGGTGAATGCCAGATTTCTCCAGAAGGTTGATAGATTTGTGCCCACTTCTCCGGGGGTAATTCTTTTTTCTCCTTCAGATGTACGCCTGCACAGGCATAGGTATTTAATATCGGTATTAACTCAATTTTGTGACGGGATGCAATCAGGAAAAGGCCTTTATCCAGTGCCATCTCTTTTACATTAATGTGGTAATAGACCCTGTCTATCTTCAAAGACTCATATTCCTGGAATACCTTTTCAAGATAGTCGGCTGGTCCGTGGGGGAAACAAAAGACCCCAATTTCAATTTTCTCTTCAGAAGAAGCGTTCAGAACTAAGATTGACAGCAATACCACAAAAATTATTTTTTTCACAGTTCCTCCTCGACTTTCAGGTTGCTATTTGAAAAGAGCAAAGAGTCTATTTTTCAGCCTGTACCTTGAAAATCTCTATTAGTTTATCCCTGTCCGAATGGGAATTTTCTCTCATATGTTTCAAGGCATCAACATTTGAATGTTCAGGAAAAAGATAGAGAGCCCAGTGAAGTTTTATCTCTTCACCTGCCGGCAGGTCAACCTCTTTCTCCAATATGGGGTGCGGTGGGTGGTAGTTAACCTTGTCCCACTGGCCAGGTATAACCAGCATAGATGCCGGGCCTTTTCCCCTGCCAAATTCGCGGTCTTCCAGCCTGTCGCCTGTAAGTGCCCAGCTGTTGTGCTCCTGTTCAACCTCCATAAATGAATACGGAAGTTTAGGACCGCCCCAGTCGTAGCGGCGGAACTGGATGGTTATTTTTTTCACAGGCACAGATGGCTTTGCCCGTAACTCTTGAAACAGAGCGATACTGTCAGGGGTCATCGCAAATGAAAGTGTAAGGTCACCTTTGGGTGTGGAAAAATGGACGTCCACTCTGCCGTTATCCTCTGCTTCCACCTCTTTTATATCACTTGCGGCATAGTGCGAAAGGTTGAAGTCATCAAAATATACTATGATATAACCATTGTAGTACCACGGCATCGGATTTGGTCTGACAATGCCAAGACCGGGCGGGTAAAATGTAACTATTTGTCTGGTATCGTCAAAACCATGTGCCTTTGCATCATTACATACTGCATACTGCATCTTGTAATAGGCATCCTCGTTTTTCAGTGTAAAGTTGGACCTGAGCCCTTTGTGGTTTTGACATTTTCCCCAGTGTTTCGGCAGGAGGAAGGGTTCCAGTTTAGCACCTGTTACCTCCACCTTTTTTTTCACCTCTTTTACCTTTGCGGGTTTCAGAGAACCGTGCGGCCAGTCTAATGGTATGTGCCGCACCTCTATCTCTTTGCGGACAACGACAGGACCGGTCTCTATACCCGAAGGTTCAACGCGGAAAGAAGCGGTTGTGGAGGTACCCGTAACACTATCCCGCGCCTTAATCTGCCATCTTCCCGTTTCCGCATTCAACGGTATTTGTATCTTTTGTAGCCCCTTTCCTGATTCGGTGTGTACATTAAAACTGTCTCCGGGCATCTGTCTTCCATCCGGACCTGTCAGGGACAGATGAACCACATGTCTGTTGGGTTTTCCTCTGTCAGAGAGCAGAGAGACATTAACCTTGATTGTATCACCCTGAACGACTGCTTCAGGGGCCTCAACCTTCACACTAAGGACCTTGTAGGGGAGCAGTGCAAATAATTCAGGTCGTCCTGCCTGCAATGAGAACCTGAAATTTGTTGTATATCCGATATAGTGCGACCTGCGCACATCGTAAATGTGGGCAGGTTCTGCTGTATTGAATTCAGCAGGGTGTTCCATCCATATATAAGGGCCATGATGGAAATACAGCCTTGTCTCTTTACCGCCTTCCACCTCCCATTCCGGAGGAACCCGCCACTGCTCAACATCTCCATAAAAGGAAAAGTAGTCACGTATGACGCCCACCATACGTGTCCCATCCATATCAGTAAAAGGATATAGATAAACTGTATTGTCACTCTTACCATTAACGGTAACCTGCGTATCCGGCATAGATATATCTGACCTTTGAGCCAGCCAGGGTACCATCAAAGATAGCGTTTCAAGGTCAGGTTGGAAGTTAAGGTAAAGAGATGCTCCCTGACCATGTTTTTTGAGGAATACCGCCGGAGTGGCAAAAAGCCTCTGAAGAAAGTCCAGTTTGACACCTTCATCGCGTCTGAAACTGCCCAACTGTACAAATTCTGCCAGCACGTCTGCCCCATCAGGTTTTAAACCATATTCTCCCATAGTAGTTCCTGAAATTTTCTTTATATTAGGGTGCTCTTCTTCTGAACTGCTCTTCCAGTTTATAGTGCAGCCTATGTTGCGGTGTGTATTCAGGGTTTTTTTCCATTCATCCATATCTGACGGCTGGTATGTCCTGATAATGCCGAATAGTTTCTGCAGCCTGTCAGGCTCAGTGAATTTCCCTTCATTGAGGATGCCGAGTGGTGCTGTAGCCAGTATTATGCCGCCTTTTGCTGCATAGTCGTAGAGTATATGTATCTCCTGGTCTGAAAGGTCTGTCGCATTGGGACATATGAGTAGTTTTATGTCAGCATTCACCCCTTTCAGGAGTTCAGTGCGGCTCATAAAGCGGTATGGTATATGCGCGCGATTGAGTGTACGTGCCCATATATCTGCTCCTGATGCTCCACGGCTGAAAAGAATACGTACATTGCCCGTATCCCTTTCCATACCGATTAACTGCTCACCAATGCCTTTTTTTATCTCTTTAACCTCTTCACTCCACCATCTTGTTTCATGCGTGATTTGCAGGTCTGAAGGCAGTATGGCAAAACTCCCATCAGAACTGAAATAAGAGACCCCATTAAGTCCTTCAAACAGCCACAGCCAGGGTACTGTGCGGCTGTAAGGTTCGTCGTCGCGCCATGGTGCATAGTGCGTCCAGCAGGTGGTAATGGCAGTATCCCGGGTAAAAGAACGGTAGAGGTCGCGTTCAACACCCATCCAGAGATTTGGCGTGTATAGATGGAAGGGGCTGTAAGATGTGACAAAATCGCAGGTTTGAAAAAATTCCGGGACATCATTATCAAATCCCATCCATACCCCGCTCCACCCTACACGAGACCCCGGGTCCTTACGGTGAATTATTGACCTTGCCCATTGGGTATATTCCCTTACATCTATATTCCCGGGTTCGTCTCCCAGCATATAACCCAGAGGATTGTATGGGGCAACGGATTCCACGAATGTTTCCAGTTCCTCTCCAGCCTTGTTCTCATCCCAGTTCGGTTGTTTACGTTCAGATGGATGCCGGATGTTTGTTGGTATTATGCGCAGGCCTTCTCTGTGTGCCATACCGGCGGAAATATTATTGCGGCCCCCGGTAGAAATCGCGTCTATACCAAGTTGGCGCATATAAAGATAACGGGGCAGGTCCTGGAAATCCCCCCTCTCAAAACCCCACACATTGACGTGATAGGGGACTGTATCGGTCGCCCGGTTATGTGACAGGTGTATGTCTTCCCACTTTTCTTCCATCACATAACTGCCCCTCTGCAGTAACGCGCGCAGTCTGTGAGATGCTGCCCTGGGCAGCCAGCCCTGCAGGGATGCCTTACCAACATTTGCTGCATACCTGCCTGCTGTGACCAGTCGTCCATCTGAATCATATACCTGCAGGATGACCGTATCTTCGGGTGTAACACTACCGTCTATCTGCCAGGTCACCAACAGTTTATCCTCAGGTTTGGTGGATTTAGCACCAGAGAGAGACTTAAAACTGGCGGGAGTGTTCACAGTTATCAATAATGCACCGTAATCATAAACTCTTCCGTCACGCAGCAGACGGCAGCGAAATGCAAGACGTCCCGATTGTCCCAGTTCAAGAGGAATAGTAACTTCTTTCTCACTATCTGGGAGTAATTTATCCCCTGTTTTTAGAACCTCCCCATAGGGTGAATGGAGGTGCCACTCCAACCTATCGCCTTTTCTTGCATCTTTGTTCAGGGTAGCCTTGATTTCTGCTGTGTCACCTACAGAGACAGGGTTTTGCAGAGAAAGTGACTGGAGTTGGTAAGAGGATTCTTTACCTGCTGCCCAGCGAAGCCATCTTGCCGCCACTGCATAGTGCATCTCAGGACTGACAGGGTCATTTATGAAAGAGGCTGGTTTGTGAATTCCAAAAACGGGGTCAACGCCCAGAAGTGCGTTTCTGAAGGTCCAGTGTGTGTTATACCCATGAACATACGCTATCTTTCCCCTGCCCAGAGGAAGGAAGGGAATCTTTAACGGGCCGCGGTAGAACAATTCTTTCACCGGTAGGCAGCGGGCTATAGCATCAGGGTCTTCCTCAGGTTCACCTTTATCATGGGACTCATCGCCGGTAGTCAGGCGTTCTTTTTTAAAGTATTCCAGGTTTAACCAGTGAGAGTTGTAGACCACCAGAGGTGTGCCATCCCGGATTTTTTTTATCAGCAACTGTCTCTCTTCCGAAGAGAGGGCGGTGAATACTCCTCTGCATGCCATAACGATGATGTCCCAGTCTTTTTTCAGCAGTTCTGTTAGTGTGGGAGGTTCATCCAGTCTATTCTGGCGGCGATAGTCAATCTTCCTTCCGGGGGAAAGTGTGACACCAAGTGCAGGGATTACCGTTGCATCTATATCAAACCTTTGAGATAGTTCATAAGGCTCGCGCGCTGCCAGCTCTTCAGTAATGAAAAGTGCTCTGATTGTATTACCTGCATGCTTATCCACCCATAGCCAGTGCGGGGTAACTATCTCATCTCTGTATGCAGCCTCACTTTTGTCAATCCCTGCCGCTGAAGCAGGAAAAGCAAAAGATGCAAAGGATAATATTGCCCAGCCAAGACACACAAATCTACCAACTATCTTCTTTCTCATTGCCCCTCCGCTGCAGTCAATCAAGGTTCCACTACTTATTCTGCATAGTAAAACGGTCCATCTTTCTTGTTGTCCACTCTACATGACCGTCCAGATAAAGCACATTATATCCATCCATATGTTGTGCAGGACAGGGATTACAACAACTGTTAGGGCCATTGGATGTGTAACAGTAGTTGGTTTCAGTAAGTGCGTATATCTGTCCACCGCGTATATGACCGATACCACTTCCAAAACCAACTACCCCGTTTGTAAATAAACTGTCGTATTTAGCCCCTATCCTTACAGCAAACATATTATTCCAGAAGTCTGACCATGTACGGGGAGTTCCGTCTCCCATCAGAAGGAGGTGCTGATAGTTCCAGTGGTAGGAGTTCTTATACTTGCTCGTGGCTGTTCCATGATAATTCGTTGGGCATTTGTAAACATCGTAACTTCCCGTATAAGGGTATAACTCTTGGGCGTAACCCAGAGGGTCAAGACTCGATATCCCCTGATAATACCAGTGGCCAGTTATAGGTGGCGGCCAAAAATATGCAGGATTGTAGTCAGGTCCACTTGTCGGGGTCCGCGCACGTACAGATGGTAGCCGCCCCTTCCAGTCATTGGTATACATAACCATAGCAAGACCAATCTGTTTCATATTATTCATACAGGCTGTAGCCTTGGCTCTTTCCATCGCTGTTTTGAGTGCAGGGAAAAGCATCGCTGCCAGGATGGCTATTATTGCTACCACCACCAGCAGTTCTATCAGGGTGAATCCCGTAAGATTTTCTGATGTCTTTTTTGTATGGTCGGTCTTCAGTTCCTTTGTTATCTCTCTTAACATCTTTTTTTCACCTCCTCACCACCCGTTAAAGAGTCAGTGATTGACATCATCTATGCAGGTTAGTTATATTCAAATCCGCGGAAGTGTTTTATCACTGTCTCCGGAACAAATCTGTAGCCCGCGGCATCTGGTACCAGCAGCCAGTTAAGGTGATGCCATTCCACGTTACCCCCTCCAAAAAGGAAGTTTGCGCCACCCCTGTGTCTGTCACTCACAGTTCTGCTGAAGTTTCCACCCGCACCTCCATATGGTGACCAGTATTGTTCATTGCCGTTCTGGAGGACTCCTTTTCCACCATATACGGGGTCTGTGGTGGCAGCATTTGGGCCCCATCCAGGATAAAATTCACCTGTTCTTGAGCCATCCGTATTCTTACCGCCGTCAGCCACAATCACATTTTTTTCAACGTTTTTTATACGCCTTAGGTTGGCAAAAGCGTTTGTGTCCCGGTTTGTAGCGTAACTCTTGAGGTTTTGACGATTGGTGAAGTCATCCGAGGGGCAGGCGAATACTTTCATATCTTTCAGGTATGGCTTGAGTTTTGTCTGCCAGTCATATATTGTTCCGGGAATAACCTCCATATTTAGCCAGTCTCTGTAGTCTTCAATGTACATCCTGTGGGATAAATAGACCTGACGGAGATTGTTCATACATACAGAACCCCTCGCATTTTCCCTTGCTCTGGATAGAACTGGCAGGAGTATTGCTGCAAGGATGGCAATTATCGCAATTACCACCAGCAGCTCTATCAGCGTGAAGCCCCCACCAGCGTTGAAACACCGACAAACGAATCTTTTTTTCATCCCTTCTCACCCCCTTTTTCGCCGTTCTATTTCTCTCTCCCCTTTTGCAGAGTACAGGTAGAACCACGGATAATAATTTCAGGTTTTAGTCTTATCTCCTGATATCTTTCTGATTTTCCTTCAATCATTTCATTCAGCAATTTAGCAGCCTGATACCCCATTTCAAACAGTGGTTGTCTGATAGTGGTAAGTGGAGGAGTAAGATATCTTGCAATCTCTATGTCGTCAAAGCCTACAATATTTATATCCTCAGGAAACCGAAAACCATCTTTTTTTAATTCCTGCATTATCTGGGCGGCAGTAACATCATTCCCGGCAAAAATACCCTCTATTTTGTGCAGGATTTTTTCATCACGGAGTTTCTTAATTAGTTCAACTCCAGGTTCAGGTACTGACCCGGAATGTCTTACAAGTAAAGGTTTTATTTTGTGTGCATCTAAGGCCTGCATAAATCCTTCCAGTCTGTTTTTAAGAGCAGTATTAAGGGGAGGGGAGAGAAAAACTAATCTGCGTATTCCCAGAGAAATGAGGTGTTTTGCCGCAAGGTATCCCCCTTGTCTATTATCTGTGGTTACGCTGCTTATTTTTATTCCCGGGTGATAATGGTCCACGAAAACCACAGGAAATTTTCTTGATGCAAGTTCGGTGTATATATCCAGATTAAATTTGCTCTCGCAGGGGATGATAATGAAACCAACCACCTTCTTGCTCATATCTTTAATGGCCTTCCGTTCCTTGTGTATATTAAAGGTGGTATCCAGCATAACTATCTGGGAATCTGTGTTTTCCACATACTTACAGATTCCGGAAACAATATAGTGGGTAAATGTTTTACTGGGAAATGTGAGGCAGGCAATCAATCTGGTTTTTGGAATAGTGCGGTTTTTATAGGAAGAGATAATGTTACCAATCCCATGATGTTTTTCAATAAGACCTCTTTCTCTCAGTATTTCCAGGGCACTGCGAACAGTAATCCTGCTGACCTTATATATCTCACATAGTCTACGTTCCGATGGGAGGATACTCCCTTCTTCAAGGTTTCCTTTATTGATGCTGTCTTCAATAAACAGCGCCACCTGTTCTGTAATATAGACATCACTTTTTCGTTCTATCATGGGGACAGGAGAACTCTCTACGTCCTCAATACCACTGGTATTATGTGTCATAACCAGATGGTATCATATAAGGTAAAATTTGTCAAGATGATTTTGTCGTTCTGAAATTCTGATATAAGAATTGTAGAATGTGAGGGAGTGGTTGCCTTAATCAGAAACTGTTGATTATATAATCAAAGGGGGAAAAGAGAGAATAGATGTTTTTCTCTTTGCCTGTAACCTTCTACTTTAATCTTCCTGGAGAATCTTGAGGGTGATGACAGTCAAAAATTCACGGAATCCAATACTTTGCAGGCTGAAACTTTTTTCTGTAACAGGTGTGTTATACTTCAACCCGGAAAGTTCAAGATATATTATATTGTCATCCTTCTCCCCGGAGAGTCTTATAAACTCGGGGAAATAGAGACCAGGTTCGACTTTTTCAATTGGCATAGGATATTGCAGGCGCATTCTGGTCTTGTTTTTGTTTCCGTTAAAGGTTACTGAAGCAAATGTCCAGAATCTATCGTATATCTCAATATTCAGGCTCCCTTTATCAAGAGGATAGTTTAAAAAATATGTTTTTTGCCCTTTAGCCAGACCTGTCTTATTTTCCATACGCATCTTTTCCCTGATAGATTTTTCATTGGCCGCCACATAATCGAAGAAAGATGTGGCAAAATCCGCAGGGAAGAGAGGTTTCTTTACCGAAATTTTGTTCTGCTTGAGCAAAACTTCTCGTATCGTATCTATTGTGTCGCTTATAATAAAACCTAACTGGGGAACGTATATATCTATGTTGTCTCCTGATTTTACGACGGTAAAACTGCCGATTGCAGAGTTGGTATAAAGGTAGATATTATCCGGTTCAATTTTCCCGTCCGCGTTTTTAAAACCTATTTTCAAGAGACCGCTGCTTTTCAAAACAGAAGGAAGGGTTGTGCGAAATATGTTGTTGATAAAGGGCTGAAGGATTTTCAAGGTGTGGTTTGAAAACCTTATTTCAGAGGTTATGTCCGCTTCCATATTTTTAATGACAGGAATATCCTGAGCCTGCATCTCTTTCACTGTGGCAAAAAAATTATCAAGTATGCGGTCTTTTTGCTCTGATGCCGAGAGATTGAGACAGAAAAAGATAAAACAGATAAAAAGAAAGGGTCTGATATTAAACATGGTTTTCTCCTTTTGGAAGAGTGATATCCGGTGAAAGGGTTTCAAACAGGTCATACAGTTTCAACAGTTGGTTCAGACCGTCCTGTGGAGTTATGTGGGTTTCCTGATAGTTTGCCGTCACAACCTCAGGATGATGTATCTTTGGTTGTACATCTTTTAAAATCTCTGGTTGGATGTTTTTTATCTCCTCCGGCTTCTGTTCAAGCGGACGTGCAGGTTCTTCAGGTTCCTTTTCAACAAATTCAGGTTCAGCAGGGGGTTTCAACGTTCTTTCAGGCATTCTTACGATCTCCACCTGCCTCCTGCTCTGCATAAGCAGAAAACCCTGTGTGAAATTGCCTATCAGCAGAAGGATAAAAAGAAACTGCCAGACCAGTGCTTGTTTGCCGAAGAAAAAACGCTTGTTCTTTTCCTGCCGCAACATTTCAATGACAGAAGAAACTCCGTCTTTCTCACAGGAAAAGTTTGCAGATTCTTCTTTCAAATCCTTGAGGGCATCAGATATTTTTTTAAAATTGCCTTCCATAGATTCCACCTCCGTTATTTCCTGTCCCTTATATATTTAGTTACCGGGTGCTTCTTTCAGGTTCAACTTTTTTTTTAGAAGTCCCCTGGCATTGTACAAACGTGATTTTACCGTACCTGCATTTATGTTGATATGCTCGGATATCTGTTCTACTGTAAGGTTCTCAAAATAATAGAGCATTATGACTTCCCTGTATTTCAAAGGCAGTGATGCAACTGCACTCCTTACCTTTTCTTTCCACAGATACTCTGCCGAAAAGTTTTCCTGCCGGGTTGGGTTGAGAGAATCACGGTGAAATCTTTTAAGCAGTAATGATTTCTGACTGTTCTTTCTGAACCTTTTATAGGCAAGATTGAGGAGTATGCGGTACATCCAGGTATAAAAAGAAGATTTACCTCTGAATTTCCTGATGCTCCTGAAGACCGCAAGATAGGTTTCCTGAAGGAGGTCTTCGGCTTCACCTGAACATAGTATATAGGCTGCTTTTTGAAGCCTCTTTTCATAATTTCTGAGAAGGAAAGAAAAGGCCTCCAGATTGCCCTGCCGGGACAACTCTATTATTTTGTTTTCGTCTGTCATTAATAGTTTAAGTAAATCCTCACATCCCTTGATGTAAACCTAAACCCTTTGTTTCAAGAGTGCATAACCTATTATATACCGGATGCTTCTCATCTCCCAAATCTCACTGTATTAGGTTACCTTTTTCTCCTGCTGTTTCCTATGCGGTCTCTTATGCTTTCTCTTCTATCCCTTCTGTTGTCTGATGAGATTTCGTCGTCTTCCCTGCTATCGGCAGTTTCTTGCCTGGACGAAAAAAATCCCGTGTTACTGTTCTGAGGTTTTCTGGCCTCACGGCTGCCGCTTTCACCTCTAAAAAATCCACCGCTGTGCACCGGGGAAGAGTTATCTCTACGGTAGTCAGGCCTTGTTCTTTCCCTTTCAGGTCTGACATAGAGAGAAAAGGGATTTTCCTGAGGTCTGCGTGAAGGGCGCGATGGTACTGTCGTTTCGTCTCTTGTTATCGCAGGTGGATTCTCTCTGGACGGGGGAGGTTGAATTCTTCCCTCTCTTGCATGCCCGGGATGGGCATTTCCCGGAGTAGTTACTGAAGGGCGCGATGGTTCTCTCTCTTCTATCAGTGAAGAGTCAACTGTTGCAGAACCGGGAGGTGTGAAGTGCGGCGGCCTGTGTGCTATTCTTTCGCTTCTTCCCCTGTCTCTATGGTCAAACCCTATTCTGTGTCGCGGGTCATGCCTCCAGTAGTTATGGTCTGTATTGTTGTGAACAATCGGTCTGTGATGCCTGCATGGACAGTCTGAAACTATACAGATATGATGTGAAGACCAGTCAAACCATGTCCATAATACCCAGTTTATATTTATAGAAATAGCCGGTTGGAAACATACATGTCTGACACTGGTGGCATAAGCGACAGGATAGTAACAGTAGTATGGCGGGGAGGCGGGATACATCCACTGACCATATACATAAAGAGGGTCATAGACCGGCACATAGACTACACGGGTGGAAGACGGTTCAATCTTTATGAATTCCTGCTCAATGATAACCTTCTGTTCTCTGGTCGTCTTAAGTTTACCCTGTTTATAAGCTATGCGTCTTAATTCCTGAACCGTATCCATAACATCTTTTTCCTGACTAAGAAACACATCTCCCAACCTTCTTGTCTGTTCAATCTTCTCGCTTAAAGCAAATATCAAATCAGGGAAATTGCATAGTGATTTGATGCTGGTATCCCAATCCTTCTCCTGAAGGGCAGAGTACAACTCGTCGCCCTTTATACCTTTGTGTCTGTGCAGCCACCGTTCAGCCTCAACAACCTCAAGCGGATAGGTTGAAGCCATCAGTATCTGGGCGAGAAGTGAATCGGGATACAGGGCAATTGGAGCAAGAAGTTGTGTAATTTCTACCTTGCTGTATCTCTCAATCTGTTCCTCATGCACATAACCATGGGCTGGAATTCCTGACAAAATCACAAAACCGGAGATGAAGATAAACACCGCAACTCTAACAGCACTTTTCACGTTTTTCATAATGATTTCCTCCTTTTTTTGTCCTTCATATACTTTAGTTACAGGTTTTCCATTTTCGGTTCAATTATATTTCACTTACGGAGTATCTTACCCTTTTTTCTTTATCCACGCCGTTTGGCTAACCCTTGAGCCATAGTGCAGTTCCCCCCCATTATATTGGGAATCCTGCTTTTGGGTGTGCTTGACACGTCTCCTGCAACAGCCTTGAAATCTCCGGAATGGGTCCACGGACCGGCAAGTATATGCACGGTTTTCTTCTGTCTTCAGCAAGGCGTACTCCGTTTCTCAGAGGCATCATAAAGTTGTATTTTACAGGTGTCTCGTAGCATGAGTCAGAATACATATAGTATGTCAGGTTGAACCTGTTTTCTTTTTTACCATTTTCTTCTCCTCACTCAGGATTATTTTTTACTTTAAATACGGAGTGGAATTGACAGGTTGAACAGGCATATGTTAGAGTTCATTAAGGGCAGGAGGGTTTGAGATAAACTGGGAGATGTTAAATCTGATTGGAGGGATAGATGAGAAAAGAAAAACCCAATATTGTTTATATCCTTGCTGACGACATGGGTTATGGGGATATGGGGTGTAACAACCCCGGTTCCAGGATACCGACACCCAATCTTGACCGCCTTGCGGCAGGAGGAGTAAGGTTTACCGATGCGCATTCAACGTCCAGTGTTTGTACTCCAAGCCGTTATTCAATACTGACAGGGCGGTACTGCTGGCGTACCCCTCTTAAAAGAAGCGTTCTCTGGCCGTGGGACCCTCCGCTGGTCACTCCCGGACGTCTTACTGTTGCCCGGATGCTCCGTCAGAATGGATACCGTACAGCATCTTTCGGTAAGTGGCATCTGGGTTGGGAGTGGGCAACCCTGAACGGTGAAAAAGCATACAAGGGGACAAGGTCAGGTAAGTTTGATATGGCTAAGCGACGGGAACTTGAGCGGAATATAGATTTCAGCAAGGTTATACGCGGGGGCCCGTTAGACAGCGGGTTTGAATATTATTTTGGAGTTGATGTGCCTAACTTTCCGCCTTACACGTGGTTTGAACAGGACAGACTTCTTGAACAGCCGACCGAACAGAAGCCTGAGGGTATGTACGGTTTCCCCGGACTTATGGAACCTGACTGGAAATTAGAGGAGGTGATACCTGAACTGACCCGTCGTGTATCCGGTTACATCAAAGACTCAGGTGGGGACCCTTTCTTCCTTTATTTTGCACTTACCTCTCCGCATACTCCTATAGTTCCCAACAGAGAATTTATCGGACGGAGCAAAAACGGCCTTTACGGCGATTTTGTGTGTGAGGTAGACTGGGTTTTAGGAGAGATTATGAAGGTATTGGAGCAAAAAGGGATTGCTGACAATACACTCCTTATCTTTACCAGTGACAACGGTCCTGAATGTATTTCTGATGCCGATGGTGGGGCCTATGAACACATCCGTCAGTATGGGCACTACAGCATGGGACATCTGAGGGGAGTCAAGCGGGATGCGTGGGAAGGCGGGCACAGGGTGCCGTTCATCGTACGCTGGCCAGAGGTAATCTCCCCGGGGACTGAATGCGGGCAACTTATAGGACAGGGTGACTTGATTGCCACATGTGCCGACCTTCTGGGTGTAGAACTTCCAGAGGGGCAGGCTGAAGATAGTGTCAGCATATTGCCCCTTTTGCGTGGAGATATAATGAATCCTGTAAGAGATTCAATCGTACACCACAGTGCTTCTGGTAAGTTTGCTCTTCGCAGAGGAGACTGGGTTTTTATTGATGCTCCGAGCGGCGATGATAACAAGGAGCCCGACTGGTTCAAGAAAGAACGCGGCTATACCAGCCATAACCTGCCTGGTGAACTCTTCAACCTTAAGGATGACATTACAGAGAGAATAAATCATTTCGCCGGATATCCACAGGTTGTCAAAGAGATGTCACTGGCACTTAAACAGATTAAGGGTTCTGATGATGTAGAGGTTGATTGTTCTGATAGTAACGGGCCTGAATCGGAATAAGACAATTCGGTTTATTCTTTTGTGCTGTAAACTAAACCTATTTTTTGCAGATACGTCTAAAGATGTATGGTAGATAATTCGTTTCAATGTTCTATTTTACCGAGGCAGCAAAAGGTTAACCTTAAAATAGACAGAGGATTCACTCTTATAGAGTTGCTGGTGGTACTTGCCATTGTGGCTGTTCTTGCCGGTCTGATACTGCCCACCCTTTCAAGGGCAAGGGAGATGGGAAGAAGGACGGTATGCCTGAATAATTTAAAGCAGATTTTTCTTGCCTTTGATATGTATGCCACAGACAATGAGGATTATTATCCCGTTGCTGCCGCTGTTCCATCCCTGCACCTGAACGACGACCCGCGTATATGCGATGTCCTTGCTTCTTATACCAACTCTCCTGCAGTTTTTATGTGTCCGTCTGACAGAGAAGGATATTACGCAAGAGAGGGTTCCAGTTATGAGTATAATGTATCTCTCGGCGGCAGGAAAAGGGACAAAAGGAAAAGGGATACCACAACGTGGGTCTTCTATGATTATAAGGATTTTCACGGACCGGGTATAAGGAACTTTGTTTTTTTAGACGGCCATGCGACCCATGAGCCGGTAGCGAGTGATGAGGAAGAGGAATAGAAATATGAGTAAAGGTAGTAAAAGGAAAATATCTGTTTTTTCAGGAATCTGTGTGCTCACGATACTGCTTGTTGTAACTATTTACAGTATCACGAAAAATACACCTGATTTTGACAAACTCTCCGATGAAGAGGTACTGGGGTATGTCAGTTCAGGGAAGCCGAAGACCCTTAACAATGAGCAACTGACAGAACTCGGAGAGAGGTTTGGAAAGATACCTTTTGAAAAGAGCAGAGAGGTGATGAACGGACTTGATGAAGAAGGAAAGAGTAATCTAATGAATCTCCGCAGACTGATTGCCGAAGCCGTAATGACTAAAACTCTCGATGAGTTTTTCTCCCTGCCGCCCGATAAGCAGGATGAGTTTCTGGATAAACAGATAGAGCAGATGAATGAAAGGAGACAGGAATTTATGCAGAGGTTCAGAACAGCAAGGGGAACAGAAGGAAGTGGTCCCATTTCCCCAAGGGGAAGTACGCAGCAGGGAGAAAGGAGACAGTTCTTTGAAGGCGGCAGAGTAGGAGAAAATGCTGGAGAGAGTGGGGAATTCCATCCCGGGGCAAGAAGACCCGTAAGGATGCGACCGTCTCCGGAGGCGATGCTTCAAAGAAGAAGGGACCGTCTTTCTGAATCCACGCCTGAAGAGAGGGCAAAGAGGAGGGAATACTTCCGGCGGTTAATGGAAAGGAGGTTTGCACACAGGCGTGGTTGACATCTCCTGGGTATGTATTAAAATATAGATGACTGCAAGGAGGTGTCAAATGAAGGCATTACTACTGTCTGGCGGGGAAGGGACGAGACTGAGGCCATTTACACTGACAACTCCCAAACCGCTTCTTCCTATAGATAATGTACCTCTTATAAACTACCAGTTTTCACTTCTGAAAAGATATAATATAGATGAGGTTGTTGTCGGCGTTGGCTACAAGGCGGATTGTTTCAGAAAGGTTATAGTGCCCGTCGCAAAAAAGGCAGGGGTGAAGGCTGTACTCTCTCCTGAAGGTAAGCCTCTCGGTACAGGTGGTGGATTAAGGAACGCCTGCCGTTTTTTCAAGAAAGAAAAAGAGCCATTCGTTGTTTTCAATGGTGACGTTGTTACTGACCTTAACCTTGAAAAGATTCTGGCGGAGCACAGAGAGAAGGGTGCCTTTGCCACAATCGGACTTGTAAAGATAAATGACCCTGCCTCTTACGGGCTTGTAATAATGGATTCGGAGTCAAATATCAAGAGGTTCATTGAAAAACCGAAACAGGAAGAGATAGTTACCGATATCATCAATGCAGGTGTTTACGTTTTTTCTCCTGCAATCTTTAACGAAATTTTACCAGGTAAATCTGCCTCTTTAGAAAAAGAGGTTTTCCCGTCTCTACTTGAAAAAGGTATGAAGGTAACGGGATACGTCCACTACGGATACTGGATGGACGTGGGGACGGTGGAGAAGTACAGAAAGATAAACTTTGATGTTCTTGACGGGAAACTCGGGGTTGCCCTTAAAATTGTTGAAGGTGACGACGGTAAGGTTTTGGCAGGGGAAAGGTCAGTACTGAAAGAAGGTATAAGAATAAAGGGCAGGGTTATTATTGGTGACAACTGCTTTATAGGAAAAGATTGTATTTTGGAAGACAGTATTGTTTTAAACAACACAATTATCCAGGACAGGTGCACCATCTCAAAGAGTATCATCGGCACAGAGGTTCTTATAGAAAATGACTGCGTTGTAAAAGATGCAGTTCTATCTGACAGAAGTTTTCTCAGTTGTTTTACCAGTGTGCTGTCGGTTTGAAGATACCTCCCCACCTTTCAGTGGTGGGGTCTTTTTTATTTCAGTTTCTTGTGACAGAACCACCAGTCATAACACTCAAATTCTCCTGCCTTTGCTTTTTCGAGCCGTTCTTTCGCTGTCTTTACATCGCTGGCAGGTGGAACTATGACGTTTGCTCCTAACAGTTCATTGTTGGGCCAGTCTGCAGGTGTTGCCACCTTGTTCTTGTCTGTTGTCTGCAGTGCCTTGAGTGCCCTCAGTATCTCATCCAGGTTTCTACCTATCTCCTGCGGATAGTAGAGTATAAGCCGTATTTTGCTTTCAGCATCCACAATAAACACCGCTCTTACCGTGTTTGTCCCTTTGCCCGGATGTATCAGTCCCATGGTTTCGGCGACCTTTCCGGTATCGGCTATTATCGGAAATTCTATCTCCACACCCAGTTTCTCCTTAATCCACTCTTCCCACTTTATGTGGGCAAAGACCTGGTCAACACTCAGTCCGATAAGTTCGCAGTTCATCTCCCTGAACCTGTCAAACCTGTTCTGGAAGGCGACAAACTCTGTCGTGCAGACAGGAGTGAAATCTCCAGGATGGCTGAACAGGATAAACCATTTTCCTTTAAACTCATCCGGCAGTTTCTTTACCCCGCGCGTTGTTACCACCTGCATTGTCGGGAAAACATCTCCCAGCAACGGAATCCCTTTCTTCTCCATATCTTTTTCCATCTCTCCTCCTTTTTTGTAATAATTACAGAATTAAACTGGTTACATTTTACCTTAACCCTTTCTGTCTGTCAAGGTAAAAAGGGGACAGGCTACTTTTTATTCTTGGATTATCTCAAGGGAAAGAAACTTTGATTGTCTTTCAAAATTATCCCAACCTACATATTAGATATGGAAAAAGTAGCCTGTCCCCTTTTTACCACAAGGAAGGAGGTGATGGGATGTTTGCTGTATTTTTTTATCAATTCTTTTGCCTTTTTCTCATACCTCTTTTTTCTTATAAACGCGGTAGGTCCGGGTTGGGCAGGTATGATAAGGGTCCCTTTTTTATGCCTTTCTGCGAGAGATTTTAACTGTTCGTTTTCCTTCCTGTCTCTGCCCAGAACGATGTTACCATCTTCAAGGTGTCTGCCCATTTTTAGAAGTTCAACGTCAGATTCATAGAATCTCTTTTTAGCATTTAAGAGGGGGCTGAGTTTTTTACAGAAGTCCTTATCGCAGAGGAGACATCCTCCTGAAGGGGTGGGGTATGAGATTCCGAACCTTTTTGCCATTGCAATCTGCCGTCTGCGCTGTCTGCCTTCTATGCCTTCAAGGTGGGTCTTGTCTATCAGCCCTTTTTTTTCCGCATCTGTTTCAGGGAGTATCTTTGCACTCAGAGGTCTCAATATCTTTCCTTCCAGACCCGCGCATCTTTCTATAAACTTCAGGGTCCTCTTCTTCTGGCTCATCGGTCTTTCTCCCACAACCTCTCCTGTAACGATAATATCCGCCTTAAGTTCTTTTGCTATCTTTTTTGTCTTTTTAAGGATAAAGAGACGACAGTCAACACAGGGGTTGAGAGCAACGCCTCTGCCGTATTTAGGGGTCTTCAGGATTTTCATATATTCGTTCAACAGTCTTCCTTTCTTACAGTCAATAGTGTGCAGTTTGACCTGTTGTTCCCGTGCAAAGTCCAGAACGCCGGATTTATCACTGTAGTACCCTTTGGCAAAGGGCAGGATGAAGTGCAGTGCTTCAACGTTTTCCCCCCCCAGTTGCTCTTTCATCATCAATAGGGCAAGGCGGCTGTCAAGTCCTCCGGATAATAGGACGAGGGCTTTTAGATTTTTCTTTCTCACCTCCTTATTATAACACGGTCTTTGACATAGAGACGAAGAGGTCTTATACTTGTAGGGAGGAAAAATATGCCAACTTTACGAGGATACCGTCCGAAGACGAAGATACTATGTACCCTGGGACCTGCAAGTTCATCAGAACAGGTTTTAAGGGATATGATGAGGGCAGGGATGGATGCGGTGAGGATAAATTTTTCACATGGTAATCATAAGGCTCATCTTGACAGGATTAGAACCATACACAACCTCAACAAAAAATATCACCGCAGGATAAGGATACTTGCTGACCTTGAAGGCGCGAGGATAAGGGTAGGGCGGTTCAGCAGCCACAAGATACTCTTTCTTGAGAAAAACAAAACCGTCTATATGGTCAACAGTCAGGATGCAGAAGGAGAGAAATATATCCCTTTTGACTACCCCGGGGATATAAAAGACCTTGAGCCTGCAGGTTATATATATATTGATGACGGAAGAATTGTCCTGAAAATAGAAGAAATAGAAAAAAACAGGATAAGACTGAAGGTTGTTACAGGCGGGGAACTGAAGGAACGCAAGGGCATCAATATCCCGGGGGCAAAACTGATGTTCCCCTCTCTATCGGAAAAGGACAAGAAAGACATTGATTTTGCCCTTGAAAACGGAGTGGACTACATCGCACAGTCTTTTATAAGGCGCAAAGAGGACATCCTTGCACTGAGAGACTACATCGGAGGTAAAAGGCATATACCGATAGTCGCCAAGATAGAGTGCCAGGAGGGGATAGATAACGTTGAAGATATAATGGGTGTTTCTGAGGGCATAATGGTGGCAAGAGGGGATATGGGTATCAGTATTTCGGTTTACAGGGTGCCGTTTGTACAGAAAGAGATTATCAGAAGGTGCAGAAAAAACAAAAGGTTTTCAATAACCGCAACGCAGATGCTTGAAAGTATGACTGAAAATTATTTTCCCACGAGGGCAGAGGTGAGTGATGTGGCAAATGCGGTTCTTGACGGTACTGACTACGTAATGCTCTCCGCTGAAACATCAATCGGGAGATATCCGGTTGCCTGTGTGAAGATGATGAATGACATTATCCGGTATGCCGAGTTGTACCAGCGAGGCAGGTCAAAATAGTAGTTTGAGCGCAGCGGCGACAGTAAGCACCTGCACAACAATGTTAAAGGCCTTTTCCGGGATTTTTTTCAGCACAAGTATGCCGAGTATGGCTCCGAACGCGATAGCAGAAAAGAGTGTGAGATTCAGTTGCAGAGATGCACTGTTTATCAGCCCGAGCCTGGCGCTGAAAGGCACCTTGATAAGATTCCCCAGAAAAAAGTACCAGGCACCTGTCCCGATGAACTCTCTCTTCGGCAGCCTCATTGCAAGCAGGTATATGACCATTATGGGCCCTGCGGCATTGGCAAGCATCGTTGTTGTACCTGCCAGAAGCCCCATAAAAGCGGCAAACCACCACCGTGAAGGGATATTGACCTTCTCACCGCTCTGTCTTTTCCACCAGTAGTTAAGCCCCAGTATAAAAAGTATTATCAACCCTATAACCGGTCTTAACCGGGCATCGTCAATCCTGCCGAGTAAAAGATATCCGATGACAATACCTGCAATCACGTATGGAAATAGCCGTAAAAGGTGGGACCAGACTGCGTTTCTCCTGTAGTATGCAACTGCAAATATATCACCGCATATAAGCATCACAAGTACTACCCCTGTTGATGCGCGTGCAGGTAAGACCATAGCGGAGAGTGGAATTGCCAGTGTTCCAAGTCCTGGGACCGCGGTCTTTGACAGTCCTATTATGAAACCGCTGAACAGCAGTATAATAAGTTGTACAGGGGACAGCAGGTATATGGATTCCATTTTTATACGAGAGTCAGCGCCTGTTTTAGAGCCGTCTCCTCATTTATTTTCGGTGTAAGTTCAAGGCCTATGAAGCCCTTATACCCTGCCCTGTCAATTTCAGAGAAGATGTTTTTATAGTTTAGTTCTCCTCCGAGCAGTTCATTCCTTCCAGGTACGCCGGCAGAATGAAAGTGCCCTATAAGGGGCAGGTATTTTCCTATGTTGTACAGGATATTGCCTTCGGTTACCTGCTGGTGGTATATGTCGTAGAGTATCTTGAGGTTCGGGGAGTTGATATCCGTAATGATATCCACCGCCTCAATGGTTTTTGTCAGCCAGTAGCCCTTGTGGTTTATAACAGGGTTAAGCGGTTCAACAACGAGGGTTACGTTGTTATCTTCTGCTACCTTTGACATCTCCTTCAATTTCCTCACGACCTTTCTGCGTGTGACCTCATAGGTCTCACCGGCAACCACATTGCCTGTCGTTACTATGAGATTTTTACATCTGAGGGTGTGTGCAATTCCGGCAGATTCCAGGACCCCTTTCACCAGTTCCTTTTCATTCCCGTCATCAGTCAGGCAGCCGTTTGGTTCTATACAGACAGCAGAGGTTTCAAGACCAGTCTCTTCCTTTGCCTTTAAGATGCCTTTAATCTCTTTGTTCTTCCAGCCCCAGAACTCAAATGCGGGCAGCCCTGCTTTTTTCACCTCCCTTATTCTCTCTTCAATGGGTTTGTTACTCCAGAACATCTCAATACATACTGAAAATCTAATCATTTTTTCTCCTTTTCCCCTCAAATCCCCTCTTTCTTGCACTTCGTGCTTCGGTCAACGGGCTCGATAAATTCCTTCATTCCACTTATCCTCCCCCCTTGAGGGGGAGGAAGTAAGGTGGGGGGCTTATTCGCTCTTCGTGTTAGCACCCTTGAGGGGGAGGAAGTAAGGTGGGGGGTATCTATCCTTCACCCCCACCACACTCTACGTAGAAACAGAGTGTCTACCTCCCC
>CAYOYL010000231.1:0-3312 GCA_964408175.1 uncultured bacterium | reverse complement strand
GTGGGAGCGACAGAAGGTCTGGCGTTGGTACCCGTAATACCTATCATACCATTGCTGACAGCCATTAAAGGATAATAACATGCGGCACCGTAGTGGCTGGAGTTTCTCGCAACCACCATACCTGTCCCGTATCTTTTAGCCTTCTTAATACACATCTGCATTGCCTTCTTACCTACGACAAAACCCATGCCGTTATGTCCGTCAAGGACAGCGGTTGTCGGTCCTTCCTTAACAATCTCAATGTTTGTTACTGGGTTCAGTATCCTGTCCCTGATTCTGTCGTAGTATATGGGCTTGAGTCTACCCACTCCGTGTGAATCTATTCCACGCCTGTCTGCTGTTATCAGAACATCGGCACATACCCCGGCATCTTCTCCCGGTACGCCGAGTGCCTTAAACACCCTAACCATAAATCTTTCTGCTTCGTTAAAAGGCATCCAGAAGATTTTGTCCATAAAAAACTCCCATTCACTGCCAAAATGCAGAGAAATCTTAACACAACTTCAGATTAACTGCCAATTTGAAGAAAAGGGGACAGGCTACTTTTTCTTTTTAAATTATGATAGGGAAGAAAATCTCTGATTGTTTTTTGAAACAACCCCAGCCTATATATTAAATATGGAAAAAGCAGCCTGTCCCCTTTTACGGCTTTTATGTTATAATATACCTGAAAGCACTGTCCAGTTTTTGGGAACAAGTTCAGGGGGAGAGATGATACCGAGATATACAAGACCGGAGATGGCGGCAATATGGAGCGAGGAAAATAAGTTCCGCAGGTGGCTGGATGTGGAGATAGCAGTCCTTGAAGGCTGGAGCAAGATAGGGGTTGTCCCGGCTGAGGCGGTAGAGAAGATAAAGAAGAAAGCAAAGGTTGATGTTGCGAGGATACAGGAGATAGAAAAGGTTACCAACCACGATGTTATCGCATTTGTTGAACAGGTGAGCGGAAGCGTGGGAGAAGAAGGCAGATATATACATTACGGTATGACCTCTTCGGATGTACTGGATACCGCCCTTGCCCTGTTGCTGAGGGAATCCGGCAACGTCCTTATGAAGGATATAGAGGTACTTCTTTCAACCCTGAAAGGGAATGCACTCAGGTACAGAGACAAGGTTATGATGGGCAGAACCCATGGCGTTCATGCGGAGCCTGTTACTCTCGGCTTCAGGTTCGCCGGCTGGTATTACGAGTTTTTGAGGAATTATAAAAGGCTTGAGAGTGCTGTTGATGAAGTCAGTGTGGGTAAGATTTCCGGAGCGGTTGGGACCTTTTCAAATATTGACCCGCGGGTAGAGAAATACGTATGTAAGAAGTTTTCCCTGCAGAACGAGAGATTTTCCACGCAGGTTATTTCAAGAGACAGGCACTGCTATTTTATCGGTGTACTGGGGGTGATAGCCTCATCCTGTGAAAAGGTTGCCCTGCAGATGAGGCTTTTGCAGCAGGCAGAAGTCGGAGAGGTGGCTGAACCTTTCGGGAAGGGTCAGAAAGGTTCTTCTGCTATGCCCCACAAAAGGAACCCCATACTCTGTGAAAGGATATGTGGTCTGGCGAGGGTAATAAAGAAGAACGTAAATGTCTCTATGGAGAATACCGGTTTGTGGTATGAAAGGGATATAAGCCACTCTTCCTCTGAAAGGATTATCTTCCCTGAATCCATTATACTGCTTGACTACATACTGACGCTTTTAAACAGGATTTTAAAGGGTCTTGATATTTTTGACGCCAATATTGAGAGAAACATTGCTATGACAGGCCGGGTCTTCTTTTCGCAGAAACTGCTTAATGCCCTCGCGATGAAGGGGCTGCCCAGGGAAGAGGCGTATGAGATGGTGCAGAAGAAGGCGTTTGAGGCAATCAGGCAGAAAAAGGATTTTGTCCAGGCGGTAAAATCCGACCCAATAATAAAAAAATATTTAAGCGAACAGGAGATGAAAAGGGTTTTTGATATAAATCTCCTGCTGAAAAACATTGATAGACTCTTTGACGAGTTGAAGTAATGGGAAAAACTCACAGGAAGAATGAAAAGGTTTATATTGCCCTGGGTAGTAACAAAGGTGACAGGGTCTGCAACATCATCAAAGCATTAAGGCATATTGAAGAACGTTTTTTTATAACAAGACTCTCCTCTTTTATCAGGACTTCACCAGCAGAGAATGCAGAAGGTGGTTTCTTCCTCAATGGGGTTGTTGAAGGCAGAACGGGTCTCTCACCGCTGAAACTTTTTGAATTTCTGCAGGATACAGAAAAGAATATGGGCAGGAAACATCCTCACAAAAGGGGTGACGAGAGAGAGATAGACCTGGACATAATCTTCTACGGAGGTGAAATTATCAAAACGGGAAAACTTACTATTCCGCATCCCGGATACAGGAAAAGAGTCTTTGTGGTATCTCCTCTCTATGAGATAGCACCGGGTTTTGTTGACCCGGAGACAGGACAGACTGTCAGTGATGTGTATAAGGAATTAAGCAGATGAAGGTGGTCAAAGAGATATCAAGGTTGCGTGAAGAAATAAGAGATGCAAGGCATAAAGATAAAACGATAGGTCTTGTACCCACAATGGGTTTTTTGCATCAGGGACACCTCTCTCTTGTCAGAAAGTCAGTCTCCGATTGCGGCTTCACTGTGGTGAGCATCTTCGTCAATCCCACACAGTTCGGAGAATCTGAAGACTATGGTACCTATCCGAGAGACATACAAAGAGACCTGAATATGCTCAGGAAGGGAGGTGTTGACCTTGTTTTTGAACCTTCAGTGGAAGAGATGTACAGTAAGGATGCCGAAACCTGTGTTGTTGTGGAAAAACTTTCAGTGATACTTGAGGGGAGATTCAGGCCCGGTCACTTCAACGGTGTCTGTACCATTGTGTGCAAACTTTTTAATGCCATTATGCCAGACAGGGCATACTTTGGCTGGAAGGATGCCCAGCAGTTGGTTATAATAAAAAAGATGACCAGAGACCTCAATATGCCAGTTGAAGTCATCGGCTGTACGACAGTCAGGGAAAAGGACGGTCTTGCAGCAAGTTCAAGAAATATTCATATAAGAGAGGAAGACAGGGGAGGTGCCCTTTGTTTATATAAAGGACTGAAAAAGATAGAAGAGATGTTTTTGAAAGATGGCGTAAGGGATTCCTCTGTTTTGATTCAGGCAGGTAAAGAAATTATAAAGGGGTATTCTGGTGTTCAACTTCAATACCTTGAGATAGTTGAGTCCGAAGGCTTGACCCCTGTTGAAAGAATAAAAGACAGGGCTCTCGTACTTGGTGCAATAAAACTTCCTTCTGTTCGGCTTATAGACAACCTCTT
>CAYOYL010000230.1:0-7816 GCA_964408175.1 uncultured bacterium | reverse complement strand
GAGAGGGAGACATAGCCTGACCATGGACGGTAGTGCCCCACAGGAACTATATTAGCATATAGGTCTATACGGCAGGAGTTCCAGCCCCCTGACAATGTGCAGGTTTTTTTCTGTTGATGCCATAAGTTTTCATCATCCACCAAGGATATGTATGTCTCTTTTCCTTTTGCGTCAGGAGGCAGGTAGACATCAAAGGAGACATTGCTCAGGACAAAATCATCAGGTAGCCCTTCCTTAGTAAGGGTTATAACTCTTCCTTCAGGAAAGACTTCAAGACTATATCTACCGTTGGAGGCATATTTTCGGATTCTTTCAATCTTTCCACCAGAGGCAGACCACCCTTCATTATCTGTTTCAAAGTTGCCGAGGACAAACAGTCTGGCAGAGAAATATTCTTTTGGTTTATCCGGAAAGAGTTCTTCACCTTTCTCGTTGTTGTCTACATATACAAATGCCATAATAGTGAAGACCAATATGGCGGATATTGATAGTTTTCTTATCATTCCTTGATGATTTCGCCGGTCTCAGGGTCTATTTCTATAGCGTTACTGCCTGTTGATGCACATCCACTGAAGAAAATAACAAAAACATCCAAAATACACAGGAGAAAGAAGACTGTAATTTTTTTTCTCATATTTATCCTATGTTTCCTTTCTATTTTAACAGGATGGGTAATAAAGAGCAAATAAACATTACTTTGGTAATTTTTTAAAATATGTGATAAATTCTTCAACATAGATAAATTTAGCAACGACCTATGGAAGGAGAATAAAGATATGGAATTCAAGGTAGGTGTGAGCAAGGTGGACATAACTCCGAACTATGGTTCGCCCACAAGGGTCTGGTACCGTAAAGATGCCCGCGCAAGGATAAACGATATTCGTCATCCGCTGTATGCCAGGACCATAGCGTTTTCCGATGGCATACATACCTCCACATTAACGAGTATGGAGGTGGCTGCTTTTCAGCAGTGCAACATGGAAAGCATAAGGACAATCGCACGTGAGATGTTGTCTGTACCGGTACAGGATATTATTCTTCACAATACGCACCAGCACAGCGACAGTTTTATTGAGTATGAACCCGCCTATGATATCTTCAATCTCAATGGCATTGCCTTTGATATGGACTATATCCGCAGCGTTATGCGAAAGGTCGCTTCTTCCATATGTCTTGCGGTGAATAACTTAAAACCCGCTAAGGTTGGATACGGAAAAGGGGCGGTGGAAGAAGGTATTGCATCCTGCCGGCGAATATTAACGGATGATGGAAGGTTTTTCTGGAGGGGGTCGCGTCCGGGTAAAGAGATGAGAAAACTTCCCCGGGGACATATTGACCCTGAGGTGGGTGTAGTGGGATTTTTTGATAGTGATGACAGGCCGATAGCGACAATCTACAACTATGCATGTCATCCCTCGTCAGCAGGAGGGGATTCACCGAGTGTTTGTTCTGCGGACTTCCCTGGATTTGCCTCTGATATCATTGAAAGATGCTATGGGGGTATAAGTCTTTTTCTGCACGGCTGTTCAGGTGATATCAATCCGGGGAAATACGTGCGGGGCGACTCTTTTAACCCTGATGACCGCATTGCAGATGCCAGAAGGATGGGGCAGATACTGGCAGGGGAGGTGTTGAAGACACTCGGACAGATTGAAACTCAGAAGGTAGAGTATTTTAAAAGTCTTCAGAAAGAATCTTTTGTTCCTGTACAGACGGAGGCAGGCAATGTTGAGAAAAGCCTGAGAGTTGCAAAAGAAGCCCTGCAGGATTGGGAAAAAAGTGGAGCAGACCCCAGGCTTGCACTGCGGAAATATATCATTTCCAGAAAGGTGGTTGATTCCAACTATCCTGTAAGGATAAGTGCGGTGGCTCTTAACAATCTTGCCTTTGGATTTACACCTGGAGAACTGTTTACCGAATTAGGAGAGCGTATAAAAAGAGAGACAGAAGCAGAGTTGACTATTATCGGGAGTACCTGTGGGGAAGACCCTTTTTATATCCCCACTGCTGAGGCATTTACTGTCGGAGGGTATGAAACTGGATGGATTTCTACCAGAGAGACAGGGGATACCCTTGTGAAAGAGATAACCAGACTTCTCGCAGCAGTTACAAAAGAGGATTAGAGATTAAGGGCGTTATGTTGTTATCACTTCGTATCTGTCATCCTGTGAGAGCAGCCATACATACCATCCCGAAGGCAAATCCCCATCCGAATGTTTGTATTGCAGGAACATACCTGTTAAGGGTAAACCCAACTGTTACAAATATTACGAAGAGCAAGAGCCGTATAACCTTCCCTTTTGTAAAAATAGGCAGTTTTTTACCATACAGACTTTTCTTTTTACTCATAGTTCCTCCATTCAATGCATATTTTAACAAAAGTGGAGATGCAAGACAAATTCTTTACGGAGGTCCACCTCCGTAAAGAGGTGGTCGGTTTTGCCGATATCAGTTGCGGACGTAGACCTGATACTGATACTCAATCTGGATTTTTTCTCCTGCCTTTATCGGAATTTCCCATGTCAACTTGCATCTGGGATTGACCTTTTTCAGTCCCTTTGCAATCTTCTCTATTTTTGCGTCAGGGGAAACGGATGTAACCTCTCCTGAAAGCATCTTGGTGATGGTCAGTGTTACTTCCCTGTTCTTGTAGTTGGTTGCGTCCAAGACACCTTTTACATCCACAAGGTCATAACTGGAACCGTAGAAGTTGGCGGCATTTCGCTTGCGATTAACCTCAAATTCCGCCTGCTCCGCCTTGATGTCCACCGCCTGCGTGATGCGCAGGTTGGTCTTTGCCCCCGGGCTTGTGTAGTAAAGAGTGTCCTGCCCGAGTATCTGTCCGTTCTGTGTGGTTATTGCGGGTGCGGTTGTCCATGGTATCTTTCCGGTATTTGTCAGCCTGAGGCTGTGCCAGACCTCTTCAGTCTTTGGGGCCCTGTCATCTCTCTGGTAGCGTTCCTGTTCGTCAAGAACATCTCCTATCTTCCACTCATAGATGTGTTCGTATGGGACCTCAATGTCGTATAGAGGATAATAACCGCGCTCACCCTTTTTAAGAGATACGGCTTTCTTTTCATACAGGAAGAGTTCCTCCATAGACTGTCCTTCGGGTTTTGTTACGTAGCCGGCAAATGTTTCGCCTACAGGAGCGTTGTACATAACAGCCCTCTGCTGCATCACATCAGCACGCGGCCTGCCAGGTGGATTGACAAGGTTGTTTAAGAATGCAGCAAGGTCTCCCTGTCTCGCGATGGGGGAGACAACCTCGGAGAACTGGAAGTTGGGGAAGCCTGAAATAAAATTGACTGTGACTCCTTCAAGGTCGCCTATCTCGTTTATTATCTCCGCCTTTGTAAGAATGCGTGCCTTTTTGGGGTCGGTAATGTCAACTGAACAACTGGGCGCCCAGGTGATGCCCTTGGTCAGATACTGAAACCCTATTTTCCCTTTGCCCGCTGCCTCTATCTCCAGTGCTGAGCCGGGCTTTTTACGTTCTATCTCTGTTTTGAAATTTTTGCTGGCAACGCTCACCTGCTGTATCAGGTTCTTGTTAAGAAAAAGAACCCCTTCTTCAGTCTGAAAGACTACCAGAGAAGCCGCTTCCACCGACGGAGTATAGTACGAACTTCTATACTGCTGGGCTGGCATGGACTGTTTACGGTTTTCAGGAACAGATATTATCTTACCCGTAACAGACCTTTCTGGAGACAACTGAAGTGTAACGGTATTTCCTGCGTTTGCCTCAAGTATTTCCGCTATCGTTATTGCAGGCACTGATTCAATAATCTCTTTTTCAAATGCCTTTGCGTCCTTGATGGATAGTCCTTTACTTATGGGATAGAGCCAGAAGGTTCCGTGTACGGGGACGGGCAGTTGTTCAATCAGAACATTCTCTGTTTCTTCAGATATCTCTACCTCAGAGGTAACAAATCCCAGCCCGTTTTTGAAAAGAGATACAGAAACAAACCTGCTGCTGACCGTCTGGGCAAAAATGCCGGTAGAACCCAGAACGTAGAACAAAACTACAATCCACCCAAAAATTTTCTTCATCTCTCATCCCTCCTTTTTTTATGGTTCTGTCAAACTTATCTCTGCTTTCGTTTTATTTTTTTCTCCCTCTCCCTTGAGAGTGGAGTGCTGGTGCGAAAAAGTTTCACCTTGTTCGCCTCCCCCTTGAGGGGGGAGGCAGACACTCTGTTTCTACGTAGAGTGTGGTGGGGGTGAAGGATAGTCCCCCCACCTGTTTCCTCCCCCGCAAGGGGGAGGATAAGTGGTTAAGATTAATCGAGTTCACAGGGCAAGAACTGAGGCGAACGTGGTTCACTGACCTCTTACCTTTTTTTTATGCATTATGCCAGATTCCCCTCCTTTTTCGTAAGGTAGCGTTTATTTTGTGTATCTTCGGTCGCCCTCAAACTGCGTCAGAGTATAGGTGAATTTTTTCACCGAGTTTGGGTTAACTTCAAGCGTAAACTGTACCGTATCCATATCAACCTTTTTGTACTCCCCGAACTCTCCATCTTTATTAATCTCCCAGTACTGGTGCGGGAGGTTTTTCATCACCTCAACCTTCACGGGCAGTGAGCGATAGTTTGAGACCGTTACCTTGTAGGTTCTTTCCTCATCCCAGCCGGATATATTTCCTTCCGAATTGTTAAAGAGGTGGTTCTTTGTTTTGAAGTCTATCATCTTTACCCCAACCTCAACGTCATTTACCCTGCCCATGTTAATCTCTATCTCTTCACCTATGGGAATATACTTTGTCTTGTCAGTGCCTACATAACTCAGGTATCCTTCACTGCCGATATTCTTAAATACCTTTATCAGTCCGTCAGGGAGAGGTTCACTGCCCAGTTTGTGTTTATCGTCGTTTGCAAAGGATATGAACCTGTTTACGTTTTTTCCGTAGCGTTCCTCCTCATACTTGTAAAAGTTGACAATGGGTATCTCTGCCTGTTTGAGAGAAAGGAGTCTCTTTGACCAGCCGCTCGGGATTGTTTCCGTACCCTCAATGGTGTACAGGAAGTATTCAGAGAGCCCTTCCTTTATAATCTCCTTGGGCTTTATGTATGATAAATCCACAGCATTCGCAAATAAACTTTTTGCTTCTAAAGATTCTTTTCTTACTTTTCCTGTTTCTACCGGCATGGGTATGGGAAGAGGGCTGCCGTAAGGATATTGTCTTCTTGCAAGGGCAACTATCTCGTCAAGGAGGTTTATTTTGCCGACTATGACACGTACCTGTGCATTTTCATAGTCTTCTCCGCTGTTGTTGGTTACCCTTATGTATCCTTCCAGTCCCATTGTCTTTTCATCCTGAGCAAGGGTAGCGATGTAAAATGCACGCCAGGAGATGCCTGAGGTGAAGTAGTTTATTTCCACAGGGACCTTCCCTGACATATCTGATTTTATGTGCCATAAACCGAGGTCCTTTATACGGGGAGGAAAGTCCAGTTCCATAACACTGATTTTGTCAGCCATCTTTCTTGTGAAGAGTTCAAGGGATGTGGGGTCTATGAGTGTGTTTGCCCAGGAAAACTGGAGGTTGTTTTCTCCCTTTTTCAGGGTCAGTGTACGACTGTCCCTGAGGAGGGTGATATCAGCAGAGTTGTAGATGGTGAGCTGAACACTGTCTCTTTCTGGAAGTGTTACGAGGTCTATCTTGGCCCAGAGAAGAGAAACTGATACCAGAAAGAGAGAGACGGCAAGAGTGAATATTTTGTTTCTCATCTTATGTTCCTCCTGTGATAGTTGAAGGTGACTGTCTCTTTCCCCTTTGCGGGAACGGAAACGAGAAATTTTATGGTGCTGCTGTCTTCTTTTTCATGTTTATGGCTGCTTTCAGCCATATCCCACTGTCCCTCAATGTGCTGGATAAGTGTTAATGTGACAGTTTCGTCCCTGAAGTTTTCAATCTTTGCCTGAATGCTCTCATCCGTGTCATAAAGAATTATTTGGTTTTTTGTGTTGCGTCTGATGTTTATCCTGCTTTCTTTCATCTTATGCTGGGTAACAACGATGTCTCTGCTGTCACCTATGAGCAGTTCAGTCTTTTTACCTACGGGGGTGAAAAGGGCGTTGTCTTCCCCGAGAAATATTGTGGTGCTGCTCCCGTCGTCCTGGAATATGCGCGTCTTACCACCCCACAGTGCAAATTCCCCAAGACCTGATTTTTTCTCGTTTCTTATGACATACGTTACAGGGATGCCCACGTTTCCACTTACCTTTGAAGGGTCCCACGGCAGTCTTGCAGAATCAAAGGTAAATATCTTTTCTATGGGAACGTCATTTCTTTTCAGGAATAATAACTGTTTCGTCCCCTCATGCTGTATTGAACCCTTGAGAGTATCCCCGTAGTCAATGTTGAATGTTGCGCCGGTAAAGTCCTCGCCCGAAAAGTTGCGCAAAACAAGGAACGACTGCATATCCACCGACTTCTCTTTTTCATCTGCAATAAGTTTGTAGGTCACAAGACGGTCTATGTTGTAGAGTATATAACCTATCCTTATCTTTTCTTCCCGTGCCTGAGGGCTGTTTATTTCCCATACGAGGGCATCTTCGTTCGGAGGGTAACTGACGCTTAGAAGTGTTACCTCTCCCGGATTGGAAAGAACCCGTATGCGTATGGAGTCCGGGTCAATCCTGACACCCTTCCACGAAAAATCAACCTTGTTGCTCCCCTTTTGTAAGAGTAAGGTACGTTCTTCCTCAACGAGTGTTGCAAAAGGGTTGTCAAGTCTGACAAATACCCTGTCCCTGTCCGGCAGTGCCACAAGTTTTATTCTGGCTTCACCGAGACGACAGAGGACTGCTGTTACAATAAGAAACATAAAAACCTTTTTTCTGCCCATTTTTCACGCCTCCTTTTTCTTTTTATTTATGTTGGTTAGACACACAGAGTATAAAAAAGTTCCATGTGCATATTTTTAAAAAGGTGTAAGAACTAAAATTGGTGATATGTCTTTATTCATAAAACCGTTTTCTACCAGACCTGAGCAAACGTTTCAGCACCTTGCCTGTTGGTGTCTTCGGCAGTTCGGGGGCGAACTCAACAATGCGGGGTATCTCATGCCTTCCGAGGTGTTTTGCACAGAATTTGGTGATTTCACTCTTTGTCGCTTTCGCTTCGGGCTTCAGAACAATAACTGCTCTGGGGACCTCTCCATGCAGGGGATGAGGTTCCGGAACCACCGCCACTTCGGAAACCGCCGGGTGTTTTAATATGACGTTCTCCACCATTCTCGGATACACATTCATCCCGTTGACGATAACCATATCCTTCTTCCTGTCAACAATATAGAAATATTCTTCTTCATCCTCATATCCGAGGTCTCCTGTGCGGAACCACTCTCCGAAAAAGGATTCCCCTGTCTCTTCGGGTCTCTTAAAGTATCCCTTCATAACGTTTTCACCACGCACCACTATCTCACCGACCTCCTTCAGTTTTGCCTCCCTGCCGCTGTCATCAACAATTTTCATCTCTACCCCGGGCAGTGCCTTCCCGATGGAATTGAGTTTACGTTTACCGCCTATAGGATTGACCGCAGTTACAGGTGAACATTCAGTAGGTCCGTCACCTTCATATATGAGTATCTTATATTTTTTCTCAAATTGTTCCATAACCTCTACGGGTAAGGCATCCCCTCCTGATATGCAAAAACGCAGTGAAGAAAGGTCGGGTATGTGTTTATCGGGCAGTTCAGTAAGAAGTCTGTACATTGATGGGACACCCAGAAAAATCGTGGCTTTTGTTTTTTTGATTGTCTGTGCCACAACGTCTGGTATAAACCTTGGTACTGCCGCAATGGTTGCT
>CAYOYL010000229.1:0-4665 GCA_964408175.1 uncultured bacterium | reverse complement strand
CCTTTTTTCATCAACTGTATTTTATCTCTACCAGAACAGTTTTGTCAACTATTTTTTATACGGTATAATAGATGCAATGGAGATTAATAGAAAGATATTCAGAGAGTATGACATCCGGGCAGTTTACGAGGAGAACCTCAGGGGCGAACTTCCCTATTATCTGGGAAGGGCATTGGGAACCACTGTAAGACGTGCTGGCAAGAGAAGTTTGTGTATCGGAGGGGACAACAGGACTACCACACCTGAGATAAAGAATAAGTTTATCAAAGGTATACTGGGGACCGGTTGTGATGTGACAGATACAGGTATAGTTCCTACCCCAGTCTTATATTTTGCCCTGTATAGATATGGCTTTGACGCCGGGGCAGTGGTCACTGCCAGCCATAACCCGCCTGAGTTTAACGGTTTCAAGATGGTTATCGGCAATAAGAGCCTTTACGGCAAGGAGATACAGGATATAGCAGACCTGATAGAGAGAGAGGACTTTGAAACGGGGAGCGGACAATATTCAGAAAAAGAGGCGGTGGGGGATTATTCAGATTTTATGCTTGAAAACTTCCACTTCAAAACAAAGATGAAGGTCGCCATTGATACAGGGAATGGAACCCTCGGACCAACCATTGTTCCTCTCTTTAAAAGACTGGGCATTGACTTTGTACCGCTTTATACAGACAGCGACCCATCGTTCCCGAATCACCTTCCTGACCCCCTTGTCCCGGAGAACCTCAAGGACCTGACAAAAACCGTGATAGATAACAAACTGGACATTGGACTGGCCTACGACGGAGATGGAGACCGTCTGGGGGTCGTTGATGAAAAGGGAAACATCCTGTGGGGAGACCAGTTGCTCATCATATATGCCAGGGAAGTCTTGAAAAAATCACCGGGGGCAAAAGTCATCTTTGATGTCAAGTGCACAAGAGCACTGGAAGAAGAGGTTGAAAGGTCCGGTGGAATACCCATAATGTGGAAGACAGGCCACTCACTTATAGAAAGCAAACTGCATGAAGAAAAAGCACCGCTCGCAGGAGAATTCTCAGGACACCTCTATTTTGCAGACAACTATTATGGTTTTGATGATGCTGTCTATGCCTCCCTGAGATTACTACAGATACTGGATACCACCGGTAAAAAAACATCCTCACTCCTTGATGGTATTAAAAAGTACTATTCAACACCGGAGATAAGAATAGATGTCCCTGACGAGAAGAAGTTTGCGGTGGTTAAAAACTTGAAGGGTTCTCTTACGAACAGGGGTAATAAAACTTCAGATATTGACGGTGTCAAGGTCTTCCTCCCTGATGGATGGGCGCTTGTCCGGGCATCAAATACCCAGCCTGCACTTGTGGTACGCATAGAAGCCGAAAGTCCAGAGTCCCTGAAAAAAATCAAGAAAGATTTTCTGGATACCATCGGACGTTTTTTGTAATAAAAGGTGCCTTTCAAATGCTTATAAATACCTGAAACTTATTGAAGAGTAGAAGAATACCGATAACAATGAGTAAAAGGCCTGTAGATATCTCTATCTTTCTGTAGTGTTTTCTTATGCGTGTGAAAACAACCAACATCTTATTCAGGGCAACTGCCGTGATGATAAAAGGGACTCCTATACCGAGGGAGTAAAAGAGAAGCAGGAGAATGCCTCTAAATAGCGACTCTTCGGTTGAAGCCATAATCAGGATTGCTGCAAGTACAGGCCCCACGCAGGGGGTCCAGCCAAAAGCAAAGACGATACCTACTATAAAAGCCCCGGTGTAACCGCTGGTTATCTTACCAAGTTGTATCTTCTTCTGTTTATACAGTGGTTTGATTTTAAGAATACCTGTCAGGTGCAAACCGAACAGTATGACAACAACGGCACCTGCTATCCTCACAGCACCCTGCTTCATAAGAAGTTGTTTGCCGAGCCATGTTGCTGACGCTCCGAGTATAGTAAACACGAGGGTGAATCCGAGAACGAAAACAACGGAGAGTAGAAAATTCTTCCTCTGGTGTTCCCCCGACCTGATGTTTTCAATTGAAACCCCTGTGATATATGAGATATATGCAGGTATCAAAGGGAGTATGCACGGACTGATGAAGGATAATACGCCTGCTATGAAACTGAAAGTCAGGGAATAATTTTGAGTTGTTTCCATTTATAGGTTATTATATATCCTGCGTGATAAAAAGTCTACCACAATTCAAAACCCGCTATGGAATGGGAGAGGAGGGAAATGAAAAAAATTTTTGCTGCTTTTATAGTTATCTTCTTTGTTTTTTCCGTCTTTGTAAAAGCAAAACCGCCTACAGCCCCCAATTTTATACTCAAGGATATGGAAGGAAAAACAGTTCAACTCTCAAATTATAAGGGAAAGGTGGTTGTTGTCAACTTCTGGGGTACATGGTGTTCACCCTGCCTTGTTGAGATTCCGGACTTCGTCAGGTTTTACAAAAACTACCACAAAAAGGGGGTAGAAATAATAGGAATTGCTATCAACAGCAGACCTAAAGAGATAAAAAAAATGTCTGAAGAATATAAAATCACCTATCTCATATGTATGAGCGATGGAATAGTGGAGGTCATGTACGGCGGAATAAGGGCTGTTCCTACAACATTTATAATAGATAGAAAGGGCTATATACACCAGAAAAAGATGGGGGCAATCTCCGAGACAGAACTCATAAGGATTATTAAAGATATCCTATGAAACGTGAAGAACTGATAAGAGTACTGGCGGAAAAAGAGAAACTGAACAAAGAACAGTTTGACATCATTGTCAGCGAGAAAGAAAAAACAGGCGCACCGTTCGGTTACCTTTTAATAAAATTTGGGTTGCTCAGTGCCGAAGACTGGTACAACTTCGTTCTGAAAAACCTCAAAATAAGTCCCGTAAACATCTCCTCTATAGAGATAGAAAAGGAGGTCTTTCGTTCTCTGCCGGAATTCACCTGCAGAAAATACCGCACAATACCTGTATATAAAGGCGGCAATAAACTCATATGCGGTATGGTTGACCCTACAGATGAGGAGGTAATAAAAGAACTGGAAAAGATTGCCGGCAAGGAGATAGAACCCAGACTTTCAAAAGACTCTGACATAAAAAGTGCCCTTGACAGATACCTTGCCCAGGGCAGTTTTAATGTAATATCCCCCATAGAAAAGGGCATTCAGACAGGGAAGGTTTTTAAGCCTTCAGGACTTAAAGAGATAAGTGATTCTTCCGCCGTGACAGCAGTGGAAGATATCATTACAAAAGCAACAGAGCTCAGAGCAACAGACATCCACATTGAAATAGAGGAGGAGGGACTGAAGTTAAGATACAGGATAAACGGACTCCTTTATGAATTCCCACCGCCTCCTCTGGAACTATATCCGGCAATAGTTTCTCATATCAAGGTTCTTTCAATACTTGACATAGCAGAAAAAAGGGTTCCGCAGGATGGATATTTTAAACTCAAACTTACAGGTAGAGATGTTGACCTCCGCGTCTCCACCTTTCCCACCATCTTTGGCGAAATGGTGGCAATGAGGGTTCTTGACAAACAGAATATCGTTTCAGGATTAGAACAACTGGGATTCTTGCCTCTGACCCTTCACAGATGGAGGATGCTCCTTGAAGAACCCTACGGCTTACTTCTCGTTACAGGACCCACAGGCAGCGGGAAAACAACAACCCTCTACTCTTCACTTACCGAATTGGACAGCATCCATAAAAAGGTCCTGACCGTTGAGGACCCTGTAGAATACCACCTTAAAAACGTTGACCAGACACAGATAAATCCCAAATCCGGGCTGACCTTTGCCGCTGCGTTAAGGTCTATTTTAAGACAGGACCCTGACGTGGTGATGGTTGGAGAAATCAGGGATACTGAAACTGCTGAAATCAGTTTCAGGGCTGCACAAACAGGCCAACTTGTATTTTCAACACTGCATACCAACACCGCCCCAGGTGCGGCTGTCAGGCTGATAGATATGGGCGTTGAACCCTATCTGCTCGCATCATCACTGATAGGCGTTCTTAACCAGAGACTGGTAAGGAGCATATGCCTTAACTGCAGGGAGGTCTATACACCGTTAAAAGAGGAGATGAAACAGATAGGTATATCCCCGGAGGAGAGTGAAACAAAATTTTACAGGGGCAAAGGCTGTCATATGTGTAATGGAACTGGATTTGGCGGAAGAATCGGCATCTTTGAACTGATGGTGATAAACGAAGAAATCAGAAGGGCTATAATGGTCAATCCCGAGGTCACACACATAAATGAACTGGCAAAAAAGGCAGGTATGAAGACACTGCGGGAAGATGGTATAACAAAGATACTGGAAGGGAAAACAACAATATCCGAGGTGCTGTACTCAACGAAAAAAGAGGAAGAAAAAGGAGACGTGTAATTATGAATTTTGTTAACCCATTTGAAGCAGCAGGCAACTGGTATAAGGGTAATCTACATACACATACGACGAATTCCGACGGGGAACTTTCACCTGATGAGGTATGCAGGGCTTATAAGAAGGCAGGGTATGACTTTCTATGCATTACAGACCATAACAGGATAACAAAAACAGATGGTGTGGAAGGTCTGACACTTATTCCGGGTGCAGAGATGGGCACCGGATATGAGCATATAGTGGCAGTAGACCTGAAAGAGGAATTCAACACTGAAAATCTTTCGTCGCAAGAG
>CAYOYL010000228.1:0-2529 GCA_964408175.1 uncultured bacterium | reverse complement strand
GAGCGCCCTTTATCAGTATGGAATTATCTCTCAGATTCCAGGTGTTTTATACCTTGTTTCTCCTGCAAGGAGACGGACTGCCAGAACACCTGTAGGAACTATTTCTATACACCACATTCAACCATCCTTCTTCTTCGGATATAGAAAAGAGAGCAAGGGTATCCTTATTGCAACGCAGGAAAAGGCACTTATTGATTTTTTGTATCTCTCTCCTGCAAGGTCGTTGCTGTTCCGCGCGCTTCCGGAGATAGAAATCCCTGAGAACTTCAGTTACAGGAGAGCAGAATCTATGATATCCCGCATAAAAAATAAACAGAGACGCAATATGGTAAGAGAAAGGTTTGGCAAAATAGTTTCAAGACAGGGTTTTGAGAAGTAAGGGGACTTCCAAACTGCGGATTTGGAAGTGGGGAAGTGTTGGCAACGCAGGGTTTCAAGCATACCAATGCGGGGGTTGGAAGTTGCAAGAAAAGACTTGACAGATACCTGTAATCTCTTTAAAATATATTATAAATCAGTAAGTCCTCAGTGAACCACGTCTACCAATTAAACTGCTGTTGATTTTCAATCTTTCGGATTTTATTGTCTGCAATTTCTGTTAGTATCTGTCGGGGATGCCTGCCTGACCTCCATAAGGAAGAACAGACAGGCTCATACACTTGGCAAGATGAGTTGTCCCGGTTTGTTCACCCTCAATCGTTCTCTCATATCGGTAGTAAGATTGTGCGGTAAGAAAGAACCTATCTCATCTTCAGACGGAGCAGTGCCTCTTTTGACACATTCTGTCAGGTACCAGGTAAGATACTGCCTGGGAGAAACATTGTTGGAAATACAGGTTTGAATAACTGAAAACATAGAGGCAGATAACTGTCCTGCCCAGGGAGTATGATTGCCCCAGTAGTTTTTCCTTCCCAGCACAGGTCCTCTGAGCATCCGTTCAGCGATATTGTTATCCATAGAGAGAGCAGGCTCATCCACAAATAGGGTCAATCCTTTCCAGTGAGTTTTCATGCTATCTATAAGGAACTGCTGTTGCGGATGTTTACATTGCCTGTTTATAGTGGAACTATTTATCTCTTGTTCCATCCGGCCAATCGCCTCTCTCAATTTCTTATCGTACTTTTTGAAAGATGCAGTTTGGTAGTTATGTTTTATCCGTTCATTGTTGATATGGTAGAGTTGTGCAATCTTCCCAATCCATGCATCCGCCCATCTTTTGAGTTTTGGCTCTTTTGTCTTTACCTGAACGAATTCCCTCCGCTGGTGTACCCAACAATAAGATATTTCTACCAACCCCAGTCTTTCCATTGTTTTATATGAAGAAAACTTATCTACTGTGATACGTTTTTTATTTCCAACCTGTATAGACTCCAATATCTTTGCTTCTTCTATGTCCATATCAAATAATGTTTTGCAGGGAATAGATGCAGTCCTGCTTGGACGGATAACATACAGAATAACATTGATGTCTCTACAGACAAATACCCAGATAAAACCATTACTATTCCCTTTCTCGTCAATAAGTGCAAATAACTTCCAGCCGCTTTCATCTATGTGGATATGCCTTGATTCTCTGACGCTTTTTAACAAACCTTGATATAACGGTTCCAGATAAGAGAGATATATCTTCTTCAACCCGCCGAATATTGTGCCACTGTTTACAGCAAGTCCGTAATCTGCCATGTCGTTTGTCTGTCTTTCTACCGGCATGTGATTTTTGTATTTATTCACAAGTACTTCCACCCAGAAATCCAAAGAGAATTTGCCTTTAGGGATAATTTTATTAGGAAGAGGTGCTATTATGATTGGATGTGGACAATTGCAAGTTTTCTTATACTTTTTTCTCTTTATTACTTTTATATAATATATTTTCTCTACACAAATTTCTCTTGATATTTCTTCTGTCCCTATCTCTTCATAAGGCAGTCCACAGATAGGACAGAATTTTTCTTCATCCGGGATATCAATTATTTCATCTATCACAGGCATCTCATTGGGTATCTTTCTTCCCCTGCCTTTATGTCCAGATACTGCACCACGTTTTTTATGCTCTCTTTGCGGAATCCCTTCCTGCACTTGCTTCTCGCTTTTCTTACCGAATGCCAGATGTTGTAGAAGTTTTACCTTGCCTTCTGCCAACTCCAGACGTTGTTTTAATTCTGCATTTTCTTCAGTTAGCAGGTCTATTGTAGAAAGTGCCTTTTTAACCTTGGACCTCAAAGAGTCAATCTCCCTGTTTTTTTTATTGAATTCTACAGTTGCTATACTGAAGACTTCACGTAACTGCTCATTTTCCTGATGTAGTCTTTTATTCTCCAGTTTTAAATACACATTCTCGGCTGATAATGCCTCATACCCTGTCTGTTGTTCTTCCGCTCTCTCGGCAAGCACTACACTATTTCTTCCGTCCATTTTTTAATTTCATCATTTTTATGTTGAGTTGTGAAATCTGTTCTATAATCTCCCATATCTTTATATAGTTGTCTGTCCATTCTCTCGCTTTTTCTTTCCATTCCAGAGGAACATATA
>CAYOYL010000227.1:0-3850 GCA_964408175.1 uncultured bacterium | reverse complement strand
TAATACAGACGCAATAAATTAATTGGCAGCCTGTAAGGGGAATTGATAATAGAAGCGGATGGCGGACAACACTCAATTTATAGGAAACAGGATGTTATAAGAGATGCATATTTACAACGGGAAGGCTACAGAGTTTTAAGATTCTGGGATAATGAAGTCTTTAATAACATAGAGGGTGTTTTGGACGTTATTGCCCAAAATCTTTCACCCTCACCCGGACCCTCTCCCCTCAAGGGAGAGGGAAAAAGGAAAGAAACAAAAGCATAGCCAAGTTTGGCAGAACCCAAGATAATGCAGGGGAAACAAAATGAAAAAGGATTTACAGGAAAGATTAATATGGCTTAACGGCAGGATAGTCAAACTGAATGAAGCAACTGTGAACGTGTTATCACCGACATCACAGTTCGGAACAAACGTTTTTGAAGGTATCTGCTGTTACTGGAACGAAGACAGACAGCAACTCTACGTTTTCCGCCTCACTGACCATCACAGGAGACTGAAAAATTCAATGAAGGTCTTTCGAATGGAAGAAAAGTATTCTCCCCTCCAGTTAAAAGAAGGTTTAATTGATATCATAAAAGTTAATGGGTACAGGGAAGATATAATGGTTCGTCAAACCGTCTTTGTTGATGGATACGGTTCATGGATGTCTAAAGGCCCCGTAGGCATGTTCATTGCACCAATCCCTAAGAGCCGAATCAACATCCTGTCTAAAGACGGTCTTAAGTGCTGCATCAGTTCCTGGGAGAGAATCAGCGATAGGAACATTTCACCGAGAATAAAATCAGGAGCAAACTACATCAATGGTAGAATGGCTCAGATTGAAGCAGAGGAAAATGGCTATGACTGCCCGATATTTCTGAACAACCATGGGAAGGTAGCGGAGACACCTGGTTCCTGTCTATTCATTGTCATAGACGGAGTTTTAGTTACACCTCCAGTAACCGCATCCATTCTGGAAAGCATAACAAGAGATACCATTATCAAGTTTGCCGAGGATGTGTTAAAGACAAAGGTAGTTGAGAGAGATATAGACAGAACTGAACTCTACGTCAGTGATGAATGCTTCATTTGCGGTTCCTCCTCTGAGATTGCACCTGTATCAAGCATTGACGGGATTCAGATAGGCAGCGGCAGTCCTGGAAAGATAACCCAGATAATCCACAGGACATATCTGGATATAGTGCGTGGGAAGGCAGATAAATATATGGATTGGCTGACCCCTGTATATTGAGAAAGAGTACTATATTAGTTCTGAACAACAATTTTTACATAAACCCTCCCCGCTGGGAGAGAAGAAACAGGTGAGGGGGATAGGAGAAAGTATAAAAAAATAGATAATCTCGGCACAACGAGCAAAAAGGAGAGGTGGTTTATATGTTAAAGCATTATTTTTTTCTCACAGGAATTATTTTTCTCCTCTTTTCAGCATGCTCGGAAAGAATCTCCCAAAACAGAATTTCATACCTTGACAATCAACTGTCATGGAGCATCCCTTCCACACTTGACGAAAGCCACAGCGATAAGAAACGCATACTGGGTTTGTCAAAGCCCCATATCTTTGTAAAAGACGGCAATATATATGCTTCATGGATAATCGGAAATGAAACAATCATTGCATGTCAGGATGGAAAAACAGAGAGGTGGCACAAAACCTCGGTACCAGGCACAAAACAAAACCGCATAATGTGGTGGAACTATAGTCTGTTAAGTCTTCCGCCAGAACAATTGTTACTATTGCAGGCAGATGACAGAGAAATCATATTTTTAAAATCTACTGACAGCGGCAAGACATGGCTTAATCCTGTATCTTTTAATAGAGGGTCTCAAAACTTCCTCTATTACAGAAACCCGTCTCTGGCAGCAGATGATAAAGGTATCTTGTATGCCATTTATGAGGGGAAAGAACAGATAGGGGGTAAGAGCATGCTATATTCCGCAATATCTTCTGATGGCGGATTGACCTGGTCTTCCCAACCACTAAACGGCATACCATACAACAATCCTTCCTGTTATCCAGTACTTCTCTTTTCTAAAAACAAACTATACTGTCTCTATGCGGACATCCTTTACATATCAAAGGATACGGGAAAAACATGGAAGCCTCTTAAATCCCTGAAAAGAAAGAAGTCGGATTTTGGTAACCCCACATCTATTGTTAAGGTGAGCGAGAATGGGGAGCTCTTCATTCTCTGGGCTGAGGCCACTGTGGAAAAAGACACCACAAATGCCTTTTCAGGAGGTAGTGTTGAAGGGTCCATTGACATTATCTGCTCTAAATCCCTCAATGGCGGAAGAACATGGGCAGATACACATCCTGTTAACGATACCCACCTGCCCTTTGTATATCACCTCGGCAAACCAACTGAAAGGACCATGGATGTACTATCAAAACCCAATAATATGGCGACTGTTATGGATATGGCAGTCTCTCCAGACGGTAATACATTAGCAGCCATCTGGAAAGATTTCAGAGAAAACAGCGAAAACATATATTTCTCCTACTCGCAGGATAAGGGGAAAACATGGGCTAAAAATAAGATTGTACCTGTTCCGCAAGGTAATAAACCCTTAAGAATTGCCGCAGATTTCTATGATTCAGGCAAGATTTATATTTTAGGCAGTTCTTTCGGCAGTGACCCCAAAGGCCGCGCATTCCACTACTCAGGAGGCAAAATCTATATCATTGAAGGAAACATCCTTCAGTAACAGTAGAAGTAGTTACCTTTTCCTCTCCGCAAGATATAGTGAGCCTGACCACCTTTATTCAACTTTTTATCTTTCGTTCCATTGGGACAAATATATTCTGATACTATAATATTGGGGTTTCAGAAAACCAAGGGTTCTTGAGGTTTTCCCTCCCCCCTGCTCTATTCCTTAACCACACCTTTTAATTCCCCCTTTCACAAAAGGGGAATAAGAGGGATTTAAAGGGTTTGGAAAATAAGTAGATATTGAGGGGCTCAGGGAACAAAGCCCCTTGACTACCTTGTAGTCTTCACAGAAAAATCAGCCGTGCCCCACAGGTAACACTATTAGGCCCTGTTTTGCTATTTCTATTATCCAAAGTATGTGGTAAAATTCTAATATGCATTATTACATAACGGAGCCAAAAGATGAAATATAGATTTTCAGTGATAATAGAGAAAGATAAAAATGGTTATTTTGCTTTCTGCCCTGAATTGCAGGGGTGTTACACCCAGGGTGATACCTACGAAGAAATTTTTGAGAATATCAAAGATGTAATGAAACTTCATATTGAGGACCGTCGGGAACGGAAAGAAAATATTTCACATCCTGAAATGATTAATCTGACTTCTGTGGAAATAACCATATGAGTAATAAACTCCCCAGAATTACTGCAAGAGATATAGTACGTGTCTTGGAGAAGCAAGATTTCTTCTTGTCCCGGCAAAGCGGGAGCCATAAGATATATAGAAATGTTCAAGGGCGGAGAGTCACTGTCCCTTACCATTCAGGTAAAATCCTACACCCCAAAATTCTGCAATCCATCTTAAAGGATGCCGACATTAATATTGAAGACCTGAAAACCCTGCTGAAAAAATAGACTGTTTTCTCTGTCAATCCCAAAAAATCTTAGGGTGGGTGAGGGAATTGTGCTATCTGAAATACAATTACGCACGGTCTCTGTTCATTAGGGAAAAAACTTCAATCGGCTCGGTGCCCTTCGTTTCCACAACACTCAGGGTCGGCCATTCGATAGATTCCCCCCCTCCTTTTATCCTCCTCTTGTGCTTCGCACTTCGGTCAACGGGCTCACCAACTCGCCCTCAGTGCTATACACCACTCATTATTCTTCGTGTTAGCACCCTTGAGGGGGAGGAAGTAA
>CAYOYL010000226.1:0-3163 GCA_964408175.1 uncultured bacterium | reverse complement strand
CAGTTCGGTGCATCAGGAAAATCTGTTGAACAGGCACTGATAAACCATCTGAACGGTCTGGACAGGAAGGACAGCAAGGGACGCTCAGCAAGCCGTCTTAAATGCAAAGGTATTGCAAGGTGTGAAAAACCAGGGACGAAACAGAGGAGAGAACTGGCAACAACATCCCCAACCGACCTTAAGGAGGCATATGAGGTAGGTAAATATGCGGCAAAGATAGCATTGGCAGGGGAGGGTGGATATATGTCCACAATTATCAGGCAGCCCGGAAACAAATATAGCGTTGCCTATGACAAGGTTGAACTCGGAACGGTTGCAAATGCAGAGAGGAAGTTTCCTGAAAAATGGATTGCCGGGAATAAAATAGACGTTACGGATGAATTTATCAACTGGGCTATGCCGCTCATCGGAGGAGAACTTCCTGAATTCTCAAGGTTTGAAGAATCCTTTGCCGAAAAGAGGTGTGCGGACTACGTACCTGTTGGGGTCAGGTCTTGATTTTTGCAAAAACTTGCAAAAATCAAGACCTGACCCCCAAAGAAAGGGGGGAAAATGGACTTTGTAAAACTGACTGAAGAACAGATAAAGGATGACCCGGAACAACAATTAAAGGGATTCAAAAGGACAAAAGATTTTCTTATAGCGATTGACACCGACGGCTGTGTTACCGATAATATGAACGGCAAACATATGCTCATATTCCAGCCGCAGTATATGGAATTCTATCAGTTGTGGGGCATAGAGTCCTACTTCAGGGAGGTTTCCGAATATTACAACCTCTTCTCCGTAGACAGAGGATGCAACAGGTTTCTGGCAGTTCAGTATACCCTGAAGGCACTCTATAACAGAAAGGATGTCCAGAATATTGTGAAAGACAAGGGACTAAAACTGCCTGCGATAGAACCTCTCAATGACTACATCGCCTACTGTGAAAAGAATAAACTCGGACTTGGGAACCCCAGTCTGGAAAGGTATTTAAGCACACAGCCGACAAACCTTTATCTGCATAAACTGCTGGGGTGGAGTGAAGCAGTAAACAGGACATTCCCTTTTGTGAAGATTCCGCCCTTTGACAACGTAAAAGAATCCCTTGAAATAATGGCACGGAAGGCGGACGTTATAATAGTATCCCAGACCCCCTATGAGGACCTGGTAAATTTCTGGGAAAGTAACGGTCTGCTCTCCTACATCAAAACAATAGCAGGACAGGAGATGGGGAAAAAGGGACACCACATAGAGTTGGTAAAAAAGGCAGGCGGGTATGCAGATACACACACCCTGATGTTGGGGGATGCGGATGGAGACCTGAAAGCGGTTAAACAGAACAACGGACTTTTCTACCCGGTACCTGCAGGCTATGAAAATCAGGCATGGCAGAATTTTCCCGGAGTCTTTGAAAACTTTATTATAGGAAACTATGCAGGTGAGATTGAGCAGAAACTGCTCAACTTCTTTTCAAAGGTTCTTTTAAAGAGACCGCCGTGGGAACAGGACGGCTATGACCACGTAACCGCCTACAGGGAAAAGCAGGAGATAAGGAAGAGTCTGCATGATAAACTGACACCTGATGTCCCCCTCCTTGTCCTTTAACAGGCAATATGGAACAGGAGAAAGAAAATGTATCTAGGAAAAGAGAACATAGAAAGGCCGTTTACAAAAGAAGAACTGTTGGATATGTTTAAAGAGGGGCTGTCGGGCATAAGAAATTTTAAAGGGAAAAAGGTTCTGGCAGTTATCCCTGATACAACGCGGTCAGGCCCTACCGACCTCCTTTTCAGGTATATTTATGAGATACTTTCACCCACTGCAAAAAAGGTGGACTTCCTCATTGCTCTGGGCACACATCCCATTATGTCAGAAGACAGGGTGAACCAGTTCCTCAATATAACGGACGAAGAAAGGAGAACAAAGTATAAAAACACCTCTATATTCCAGCACTACTGGGACAGACCTGAAGAACTTGCATATATTGGAACAATAACTAAAAAGCAGATAGGTGATATCTCCAACGGGCTGCTTTCAGAAGACATCCCTGTAACGATAAACAAAAGGATTTTTGACTATGATGAACTTATCCTTGCCGGTCCGGTATTCCCCCATGAGGTTGTAGGCTTTTCAGGCGGATACAAGTATCTCTTTCCGGGGATTTCAGGACCTGAATATCTGCACAAGTTCCACTGGCTGGGCGCTCTTATAACCAACCCAAAAATTAACGGGACTAAAGATACACCGGTGCGAAGGTCTCTCAATGTGGCTACCAAACTTGTGAAAGTACCATTAACTATTATATCTTACGTTCTCCAGAAGGATGACGTATACGGTTTTTACGTGGGCGGAGAGGATGCATGGTCAAAAGCGGCTGACCTCTCTTCCCAGTTGAATATCAGATACGTTGAACACTACTTTGATACGGTCCTGTCCATTGCCCCTGAGATGTATGAGGACATATGGACAGGCGGAAAGTGTATGTACAAGATGGAACCTGTGGTTGCAACCAGAGGAAGGCTGATAATATACGCACCACACATCACAGAGGTATCCTACACACATGGGAAAAAGATTGAAAGGGTAGGGTACCACACAAGGGACTATTTCTTAAAACAGTTTGATAGATTCAAAGATGAAGAGGGGTGTATAATTGCACACTCAACCCATGTAAAGGGCATCGGTAAGTACGAAAATGGCATAGAGACTCCGAGGATAGATGTCATACTTGCCACAGATATACCTGAAGAGGAATGCAAAAAGATAAACCTTGGGTATATGGACTACCGGAAGATAGATATTGCGGACTATAAAAAGAGGGAAAACACACTTGTCGTTGAAAGAGCAGGCGAGGTATTGCACCGCCTTAAAAGCGGCGAGGTCCCCGACATAGACAAACTTTAAAACGGAGGTCCGACCTCCGTATAGAAAATGGAGATATACTCACCGTACAGGATATGCCCACTCGGTGCACATATTGACCACCAGTTGGGTATGGTTCTTGGAACCACAATCAACAGAGGGATACACTTCAGATTTGCCCCCGATAAAGAAGGCAATGTCCGCCTTAAAAGTCTGAAATATAAAGAATGGATAGAATTTCCATTGTATGACAATTCTATAAAGACAGGGCACTGGTCTGATTACGTGAAAGGAGCAGTATGGGTTTTGCAGGGGA
>CAYOYL010000225.1:0-3566 GCA_964408175.1 uncultured bacterium | reverse complement strand
CTCTCCCTTAAGGGGAGAGGGGTGCCGATGCGATGAATAAAGAGCATCGTATGGCACGCCCGCTGAGTTAGTGAAGCGGGTGACCGAAGCCCCTCAGGGCAAGACGGGTGAGGGTGAAATTTGTGGTTCTCCACTCACCCCCACCTACATCCTCCCCCATCAAGGGGGGAGGAATAACGGTGCTGACTGAGTATTTACTTTTTCAGAAAGAGATTTTACTTGTCTCTCTGCTATATTTTACCCGTTTTTACCTGAAGCCGAAAGACTTCAAAATTTTTCAAGCAGTCCCGCATCTATCTCATGCTTAGACTTTTTAATATCCGGGTCACTTATACTAACCGCCTCTTGGTATGTTGTCACTACATATGGAGTAAGAAACAGCAACAGTTCATCACTTGTCTTTGAATATTCTGGCTTCCTGAAAAGAAAGCCAAGCAAAGGTATTTTTCTCAAGAAAGGGATACCTGTTTCGCTCTTTTCTTCTCTCTGCTGTATCATACCGCCCACTATAAGTGTTTGTCCGTCAAAGAGGGTAACATTCTGTGTTGTCTCTCTCGAGGATATAATGGGTTGTTCTGTCTCATAGGTAAGCCCCGCAGCAACAGCACTTAATTTTCTGACTTCTACAAGCCGGGAGTCATAAATATTCAGGGTTAAAAAAACTGTTCTGTTCCTCTGTATAATAGGGGTAACCTCAAACTCCGTACCCACTTCCTCTTCGTATACAGTCACAGTCTGCTGACTTCCTGTCAGTGCACCGGTCGTTGGATTGTAGGTCTGTTGATACTCTGGTATGATATAAGGGAAATTCTGAACTACACTTATCACTGCTGAAGTACCATTGAGACACATAATCTTCGGAGACTGTATTAACTTAACCTCTCCCTGTGTTGCAAGTGCACTAATCAATGAGTTCACATCCTTGTTGGTCAAACCGAATGAAAAACCAGAAGGCAAGGTAGAAGATGAACCGGGAGTATAGGTTGGAGTTACCCCGAAACGAGGACCGGTCAGAACAGTTCCTATGCTTTCAATCATTCTGGAACTTATAAGCCAGTCTATGGAGAATAGACTCTCCCCAGATGTAGAAACCTCAACAATCTTGGCTTCAAGCATAACCTGAGAGATGGGTATATCAAGGGAATAGACCACATCCTGTATCTGTTGGAGTAAGGCAGGATTGTTTACATCAACAATGATTGAGTTTGTGCGTGGGTCATGGACAATGTTGTCCATCTTGAAGGTTTCTCTGAGAGACTTTGCAATCAATGAAGCGTCTCCATAGAAAACATTAAAAACCCTTCTGCTCTGTTCTTTAATTGCTTTTGCACGGTTATTATATTCTTCCTCTGTCATTATTTTTACCACTTTTTCTTCTTCTATATATTTCAATTTATTGGCTTCGCATATCAAATCAAGAACCTTTTGTAGTGGTATATCCTTGACATTGATTGTTACCCTACCTGTAATACCTTTACTCAATATTATATTCGCTCCTGTCAGGTCATAAATCAACTTCAGGGTTTGTTCCAGGTCAGCACCATTGAGATTAAGAGTAATAGGTGTTGTACCAAGTTCACCAAGAACAGGTTTTTCAATCTCTGCTTTCTTCTGCAGGTATTGCTCCATCTGCAGACGAGCCTTATTTGCCAACCGTATTGCCTCGGTAAACTGGTTTGCTCCATAAGCCTCTTTTGCCATTCTCAGTGTTGATTCAGATTCCATCATATCAAACTTTTGGATTCTATACTTCGTTCCAGATTCCTGAATATATGCGTAAGCATCCAGAAGTACTTTCTGTGCCGCCTTTGAAAGTGTCTCAAGTTCTCCTTCTTTTACTACCTCAACCTCCGTAGTTTCGTGTTCACCCGGCTTGAAGGCTTTTTTAACCCCGAGTTTACCAAGTTGTGTCTCTGCTCTTCTTATATATCTATTTACTTGACTTGCCCTGTAGCTTGGATTAATACCCTGTATCTCCTTAAAAATAGTGATAGATTCCGAATAATTTTTGGCATAGTAGCTGTTAATTGCCTTCATATACATAACATCAAGGTCACTTTTGTTCTCTTGTGCACGCAGTATACCAGTACCGGATATTAGAATAAACACTATAAGACACAGGTAAATTGTTATACGTTTCATTTGTATTTCCTCCTCTTTATATTACCCTTACTTATCAAAGAAATCAATAAATTGCCGTCAGTCTGTGGTAATTTCATACAGTATCCCATCCTTTGAAAGATGCATCTTATTCTTTTCTTTCCTTAAAAGCCTGAATCCTTCTACAACATCACCTATGGTTACCCTGTAGGTTTTTCGTTTTCCCTCTATAAACAGATACTCTACCCCCTCTATAACCATTCTGCCCCTGTATACCAGTTCGCACCGCTTTTCAGGTATAATTAAAGGTGACGGTTCGGGTGTTTGAATCTTTTCCAGTGGAGTATAAACTGCAGGGGATGGGAGCTCCGGTTTGGATGGAGATTTTAGTATTGTTTTGTATGAAGGTACCTGCAGTTTGGCAACCTCAGCAACTTTTTCAGGTTCCATCCATCTCTCATCTCTGATAACACTGATAACCTTTGCAGGTTTCAGTATAGAAATAACCTCTGGTCTGGGGGCAAGTACTATACTTGTTGGTGATGGGCTGCTCAGTATATCCATGGTCAGACGACCTGGAGAAAATGGGTCTCTTTTCCCTTCAATGTCAATCCTTTCAGGTTTATGGATAGTTAACAGACCTTCGGGTTCAATCATTTCTTTTGTAACAGGTTTTTGTTCGGATGATATATCGGTGAATAATTCTTCTCCAACTATTGCTCTTAAACGCTGGTGTGGTTCCTGAAATTTCCTCATCAACAAAAAGATTTCTATAAACCATACCAAAACAAGTATAAAGAAGACAAACCTGAATGCATTTTTCCTTATAAAAGGCAATATAAGGAAAGGCTCTTTATATCCGGTAACCCTTTTTACAGGGGGACGTTTTTTAGGCTTGGATACTTTTCTCTTCTTAAAATTGGTTATAAATGCCTGCACAGAGTTAGCGGATTTTCCAACGGCATTTTTTACAGCCAGTGTATTTATCATACTGGCTTCTCTGGTAAGAGACGTTATATGTTTGGTAATCTTTTTCTGGTCAGTTTTTTCCGCTGTAGGAAACTCTTCCTTTTTAACCACTACAGGAGTTTTTTTAGCAATAGATGGTTTTCCTATAGGAATAGGAACAACCAGAGGAACTACTTTTTCTTTTTTGGCCTTTTCTATAGGGGGTTTTTCTTTGGCAATTGACTTCAAAACTCTTTTTCTTTCCGCTGCCTGCTCATTAAATAACCTTCTGGTTTTAATGAACTCAAACAAAACTTCTTTATTCTTAAGAGGCTTGTTATTCTTTTCCTCTACAAGTTTCTTCCTCAGATTTAAAGATTCTTCTTTCTTCGCTGCTGCCGCTGCCCTCTGCTCTGCTACCTGCTGGACACGAGCATTCTTTTCCTGCTCTTTCTTAAGTCTGGCATCTTCCGCTGCCTTCAAAGACTCTAATTTCTTCTGCCTCTTTTCTTCTTCCC
>CAYOYL010000224.1:0-3049 GCA_964408175.1 uncultured bacterium | reverse complement strand
GAATTATATAATATACTCAGGGAGAAGAGAGCAGGAGATGAAAACCTCTCTCTCATCATCAAGGGTGACCGTGATGTCTACTACAAAAATATCATAAAGATACTTGACATAGCGAAAAAATGCAAAATAGACGTGATAGGACTAGCGACACAAACAGAATAAAGGGGAAGAGTCTGAGTATCTCTTTTTTTATACACTGTGTGGGAATCATTGTTTTGTTTACTTCTCCTTGGGACAGGACTTCAGCGACAACCTATGAGGTCTTTACCGTGCAGGTTATTGACATCCCTGAAATGGAAATCCCTAAAGAGTTTCTACCCAAGATAGAAAAACAGGAGACAATACCTATAGTTCCCAGAAAGGTTAAACACTCAGTAAAACCGGGCACAAGTTCTGCTGAGAGAACACCTGCTTTTTCTGCCGAGAAATTCAGGGAAAAACTGAGTGCAAAGATAGAAGTATCGCAACAAAAAGAGGCTGATAACAATAAGAATTATGAAAAAAACCCTGTAAAGATAGAGAAGATTGAATCTCCACCTACAGAGGTTAATATAACCAGTCTGAACCTGACCGTACCGCAGTGGTACATCTCGCTTGTCCAGAGCAGGATAAAGAAGAACTGGGAGACCTACAACATACTCGGGAGCAGGTCAACAACAGTCTCGTTCAGGATATTCAGAGACGGCAGGATAGATAACATTGCTCTTGAGAAGAGTTCGGGAAACAGCAGATTTGACAGGTCGGTCATTAACGCAGTAAAGGAAACAAAAAACCTGCCTCATTTCCCTGTGGAAATACCTGAGGCTCATCTTGACATAGTAATAGACTTCAAAACGGAGGGTTGATAATGAGAAAGATTGTTATAACGCTTTTAATAATTCTCACTTCCTTTTCATCCGCAGGTTACGGCTCATCCACAATATTTTTGAAGATAACAAAGAACCTGCAGGAAAAGGCAGAGGTTGTTCTTATGTTCGGGATGAAAGAAGATATCTACTGGAGCACACTTATAAAAACCCTGCAAAGAGACCTTGAATACTCTGGATATTTTACCGTTGAAAAATCCTTGTTTGTAGAAGCCCTTGCAGTGAGTAAAAAGAGATACACCACGCAGTTTATAATCACGGGAGAGAAGACATCCGACGGAATCAATGTAAAGGTTGAGGACCTCCTTGACGAGAAGATACTCTTTGAAAAGGGTTATAAAAGGTCAGGTACAACCCCTTCTTTTCTTGCACATAGAATAAATAACGACATAGTCTTCTATTTTACAGGCAAACCCGGCATTGCACTCAGTAAGATTCTATTTGTCTCAGACTCTACGGGTAAGTACCAGATATACTCTATTGATTATGACGGAGAGAACCTCACAAGACTGACAGATGCCGGATATATGGTGCACTACCCAAGATGGTTAATCCCTCATAGAGAGATTCTTTATGTCTCCTACAAAGATGGATGGGCAAAACTGATGAAGATGGACCTAAAGACAGGAGAAGATAAGATGCTTATAGGCGAACCTGGAATTAATGCCTGTGCATCACCCTGCCTTAAAACAGGGGAACTTGCGGTAGTTCTCAGTAAGTCCGGACGTCCAAACATATACATATATGGTCTTGACGGAGATTTTAAGAGGCGCATCACCTCAGGAAGTTCAATAGATGCATCTCCTTCATTTTCTCCCTGCGGTAGTATGCTTGCCTTTGTATCCGACCGTTATGGCTCACCCCAGATATACACGATGACAAAGGAAGGATTCAGGACTAAAAGAGTGAGTTTCATTTCTGGCTATTCAACATCTCCTGCGTGGTCTCCCGACGGCAGATACATAGCATATGTGTTTATGAGAGGCGGTTCATTTGGAATAGCAGTATATGAGCCATCTTCAGGTGAAACAAAGATTATCGGAGAGAATCTCGGCAGTGAAGATATCTCCTGGGCACCTGACAGCAGACACCTTGTTTATTCCAGTATAAAATCAAAACCAACCTCTCTTGTAATAATTGATATGGTTACTGGCGAGAAAAGACTCCTGAATCCTGATAGATTCAACTCTTTCAGCCCGAACTGGAGCAGTCTCTATTGACAAAAAAGTTTCGCACAGTATAATATAAAAAACACAACGCGACAATGTAACAAAAAAAAAGGGGGATAAAATGCGATACAAAGGGTTGTTGATTGCAGGTCTGGTATTGGTTCTATTTGCCGGTTGTGAGTGTCCTTCGCGAAAGGCAAGAGTCAAGAAAACAGAGGTTGCTGAGAAAGAAAAAACATCTGCAGTGGCACTGGTAACTCCTGAAAAAAAGACAACAGTGGTAAAACCCGCAGTGGTAAAGCCGTCAGAAAAAGGGAAAGCAACACCTCAACAGATAGCAAAGGCCATAAAAGACGAACCTATCCCGATTAAAAAGACACCCGAAGGCAAAATATTTAAGGCACCTGAGTCGATATCTCCTCAGGCAGTACAGACCTTCCGGAATATCAACTTTGACTTTGACAGGTATGACATAAGGCCTGATGCAAGAGAGATACTGAACGGAGTGGGGAAATACCTTCTGGCAAATCCTAAAACAGAGATTATGATTGAAGGGCACTGCGATGAAAGAGGAACGAGAGAATACAACCTGGTTCTCGGCGAACAGAGGGCACTGAGCACAAGAAAATTTCTTGTGGGGCTGGGTGTGGCACCTGATAGACTTCACACAGTGAGTTACGGTAAGGACAAACCATTTGACCCGAGAAGCAATGAAGATGCATGGGCGAAGAACAGAAGAGCCGAGTTTAAAATAGCCAAATGAAAGATATCCGGAAAAAAGTTTTCCTGCTTTTGATTCCATGGGTGTGTATGTTGCTTTTTGCAGGTTGTGAAACCATAGCAACGCAGTCTGAGATAGATGCAGTAAAAGATAAAATTACAGACGTTGAGGATGAACTTTATAAGGTATCCAAAGTAGTAGGCGAACGTCTGAAAACAGGGGAAGATACCACTGATAAAAGATTTGCCGCAATCTCAGAAAGAATAGAAGAACTTTCAAAAGAAAGGGCAGTG
>CAYOYL010000223.1:0-2753 GCA_964408175.1 uncultured bacterium | reverse complement strand
AAATCCCTTTCATCTTTTAAAACTGTTAAAAACAATCAGGAAAGAAGAGCCTGATATTCTCCACTCTTTTCTCTTCTACGGTAATCTTGCGGGGAGGCTGTGCGGGCATCTGCTGAAGATAAAAGTTGTTATATCATCTCAAAGAAGTACAGATGCATGGAGAAAAAGGTATCACTGGATTATAGACCACCTTACTTCAAGATGGAGTGATATAATTATATCAAACTCCTATTCAGGCAAAAACGAACTTATTAAAAAAGCAGGTATTGCTCCTTCCAAAATACTGGTAATACCCAACGGGATTAAAAAATCTCCCTTATCAACCTCATTTTCAAGGGAATATTTTGGCATATCTCCAAAAGAATTTATAGTCGGGACTGTTGGTAATCTGCGTAAACCTAAAGGACATATATATCTGCTCAGGGCAGCGGTAATGGTACTTGAAAGATTTCCTGACACAAGGTTTCTAATAGTAGGAAAGGGAGAACTGAAAGAAAGGTTAATGGCAGAGACAAAAAGATTGGGGATTGATAATAAGTTTATTTTCACGGGATTTATAAAAGATGCTGTGAGTGTTATCCGTTTATTTGACATCTTTGTTTTTCCGTCTTTATGGGAAGGGTGCCCTGTAAGTCTCCTTGAGGCGATGGGAGAAGAAAAACCCTGTATTGCTTTTTCTGCCGGAGATATACCCTATATTATAGAAGATGGTAAAAGCGGGTTGCTAATAACCGGATACTCTTGTGAAAAACTTGCAGCGGGAATAATGAAACTAATTGTAGACGAAGATTTGCGGAAGGATATAGGGAAAAATGCACGTTTAAGAGTGGAGGATTTTTTCTCTTTTGATGAGATGATGAGAAGATATATTTCAGTTTATAGAGAAATGGTTGCTTTGAAGAGAAAGAACGGGTAAAATTTTACCTGTGTTTTTTTAGAGGAACATATGGAACAAAAAAAGAAAAAAATTAAAAAAGAGGCGTTTGATTGGTTTAAATCACTTATATGGGCAGTGGCTATTGCATTGGTAGTAAGGTTCTTTTTTATAGGTAACTTCAAGATACCTACAACTTCAATGGTTCCTACACTTAAGGTAGGGGACAGATTGCTGGCTAATAATATCATCTACAGGATTCGTGCTCCCAGAAGGGGGGAGGTTGTGATTTTTAAATATCCTGAAGACCCTAAAAGGGATTTTGTCAAGCGTATGATAGGGCTGCCGGGCGAAAAGATTATGATTAAGGATGGGAATATATATATCAATGGGCAGGAGGTCAATAGTGAAAGGATTACATCCAGATATTATTACAATGAGGGTTATTATGCTAATGGACTGGAGATTGAGATTCCACCGGGTAGTTATTACGTTCTGGGGGATAACAGTATAAACAGCAGGGACAGCAGATATTGGGGATTTGTTCCTGCAGAGAATCTTGTTGGGAAAGCGGTTTTTACTTATTGGCCTCCGTGGCGAATGGGGTTTATTCATTAGTAGACTGAGACGGAGTATAAGATGGAAAAGAAACAGAAAATTCAGGAAGAAAGAGTTATTCATATTAAGGAGGATGACCTGACCAAACTGAAAGAACACTCTAAGAAATTAAAAGAACTGGAGAACTATGTAAAGAAGGTAGATACACAGATTCGTGATGTCAGGGACAGATATTTAAGAACTGCAGCAGAATTTGACAATTACAAGAAGAGAACCGAAAGGGAGAAACAGGAGATATTCAAATTTGGGATAGAAGGTCTTGTTATGCAATTGCTTCCTTTTGACGATATATTTGAAGGGGTCATAAAACAGATGGAGAACAACCCTGCTCCAGAGGTTATACACAAGGGTTTAGAGATGTTGAAGCGCGAGTTTACAAAATTTCTCTGTAGTATCGGAGTAAAAAGGATTGAAACCGCAGGTAACAAATTCAATACAGAGTTTCATGAGGCTTCTGGTATTCTTGAAACTAACGAATATGAGAATGGTACAATTATTGAAGAAGATAGAAGCGGGTACCTGCTGAACGGTAGAGTTCTGAGACCTGCCCTGGTTAAGGTAGCAAAAGCCCCCGAGATAAAAAAGACAAGCCATGAAGATTCTGTCTCCGGCAAAGATTAATCTTTTTCTGAAAGTAGGGTCTTTGGAAAAGGGGTTCCATAACCTGATATCACTCGTTGATATCGTTGACCTATACGATACCATTGAGATATCTGAATCGCCATCCACAAAGGTTCATTTTTATCCCCGTATGAATATACCTGTTGAGAACACAGTTGAAAGAAGTATTAAACTTCTCAGGTCCCTGTTTCACATAGAAAAGAACGTATGTGTAAAGATTTTCAAAAAGATTCCCACTGGTAGTGGACTGGCGGGAGGTAGTTCTAATGCCGCTTCTGTTTTAAAATCTCTCGTTAAAATGTGGAATATATCCGTTTCAATTAAGGAACTTATGGATATTGGCAGAGAGATAGGCAAAGATGTCCCTTTGTTTATTTATGGGAAACGCTGCATTATGGAGGGTTTTGGTGAAAAAATTACCAGAGTTAGAAGTAAACAGCCGCTTGCATATTCTCTTTTAGCACCGCCTTTTGGGGTTTCTACAAAAGAGGTCTATGCCCGTTTTGATGCACTGGGTCTTAAAGGAAGTTTGACAGGGGTATCTGAAAAGATTAAACTTTTAGATGCTGCTATTGAGAAAAAAGATATTCAAAAAATTGAGCAGATTATGGAGAATAATCTGGAAGATGCCTATTTCAAT
>CAYOYL010000222.1:0-17811 GCA_964408175.1 uncultured bacterium | reverse complement strand
GCTTCGCACGGTCTCGGCACCAGCGAGTCATAGAGTGTTAATTCAGGAAAAAGATGTGCCTCGGCTTGAACCATGTTCAAACCCGCCGTCACGGAAGACTGCAAATCGGGGCGGGCGGATTGTGCTTCGCACGGTCTCGGCACCAGCGAATCATAGAGTGTTAATTCAGGAAAAAGATGTGCCTCGGCTTGAACCATGTTCAAACCCGCCGTCACAGAAGACTGCGAATCGGGGCGGGCGGATTTGAAACGCCGACCTCTTGGTCCCGAACCAAGCGCTCTAAACCAGGCTGAGCCACGCCCCGTATGTGCGCCCAGCCCGATTTGAACAGGCAACTTTCAGGTCCGCAACCTGACGTTCTATCCATTGAACTATGGGCGCTTACGAATCATTTATTATAAAGGTTTTTGCCCTTACTATCAATACCCACTATCGCAGGGAACCCCTCTATCTCAAGCCTGTAAACCGCTTCGGGTCCAAGTTCACAATAAGCAAAACACTCTGCTTTTTTGACGAACCTGTTGAGGTATGCCCCACATCCGCCATAGGTCAGCAGATATACTGCCTTGTATTTTTTACAGGCCCGTTCTATATCCTCACCTCTGTTCCCTTTCCCCATGGTTGCCTTTAAACCTGCATCTAAAAGGGGTATTGTATTTTTGTCCATCCTTGAACTTGTAGTGGGTCCGCAGGAACCGATTATCTTACCCGGGGGTGCCGGCGTTGGTCCCATATAATAGATAAGACTTCCTTTGACCGTGAATGGCAGGGCGGATTTTTTTAATACTGCCTCAATCATTTTTTTGTGTGCAGCATCACGTGCCACATAGATTGTTCCGCAGATAGCAATTTCATCCCCAGCATTAAGTTTTCTAATCTCTCTCTCGTCACTGAGTGGAAACCTTATCTTTTTTTCCATATTATATCCCATTACAGACTGACTGTTCCAAACCTGTGTGCCCAGCAGGAGATGTTCACAGCCACAGGCAGTCCTGCGATGTGGGTCGAAAAGGTCTCAATGTGGACGTCAAGAGCAGTCGTTTTGCCTCCGAAACCACCAGGTCCTATCTTGAGAGAGTTGAGTTTTTTCAGGATATCTTTTTCCCACTTTCTGTTTTCTGAACCCTTTCCTATTTTGCACAGTGCTATTTTGGACATAATTGCTGCTTTTTCAAACGAACCGCCAATGCCCACCCCCACAAAAATCGGAGGACACGGCAGGGAACCTGCTCTCTTAACAGTATCAATAATAAATCTTTCAATACCCTCTCTACCTGATGAAGGATTTAACATAGCAATCCCTGATGTATTTTCTGCACCGAACCCTTTTGCGAGAAGGCTTATTCTAAATTCATTCTTATTTCCCGGGAGGATATGTACCACCCCCGGTGTGTTGGAGTTTGTATTTTCCCTCTCAACCGGAGATACAATAGAACTGCGCAGGTATCCTTCTTTACTCCCCTTTTTAAGACCTGCGTTGATAATTTCTTCAATGGAATTATATCTACCAGTGTCAACAAGAACGTCGCGGCCATGCTGAACGAAAAATACAGCAAGTCCTGTATCCTGACATAAAGGAAGCTTTTCTTTTTCCGCAATTGCAAGATTTTCAAGTATAATACCGAGATATTTTTTACTCAGGCCGGTTTCAAGCCTGTAACTCTCCCTGATATACCATTTTACCTTTTCAGGCAGATAATAGGCTGTTTTTATAACCAGTTTTGATACTTCCTCAATAATTACTTTATAAGAGACTCTTTTCATTAGTCCACCACATCTTGTCAAGACCTGTGTGATAATTCAGCGTTATGTTTCCATAGAAATTTATTTTTCTCAGTATCTCTCCGGGAATACTCTTTATTATACCTGATTTTTCAACATTTATCCTCTCCAGTTGCCTCATAATATTGAGCACCTTCAATGATATGTTTATCGCATTTGGGTCTTTGCTCCTGCACTCAGGGCAGATAATCCCCCCCATCTTGCCACTGAAAAAAGGTTTTTTCGTCTCTTTCCCACATACAATGCAATGGGAAAGTTCTATACCATAACCGAGTATCTTTATAAGTTTCAGTTTAAAAATGACAAAGAGAATTTCAGGCGTTTCTATAGAAGTGAGCATCCTGCCGGTTTCTTTCAACAGGGCAAAAATTCTTTCATCTTTTTCCCTTTCCTCTGTGAATAGATTAACGAGACCTAGTGATAGATACCATGCTCTCAAATTTTCTTTTCTGGATATTTCGTAATAATTTAATAAAACAGGACTGCTGATTAGATTTAACTCAGAAAATCTTTTGACGTATAACAAAAAGTGTATGTAAGCGCCCTTTATAAAGGTCAGGGGGGGCACTCTGCTTTTCCCAGTTCTAACGCCCTTGAGCAGCCCTTTAATTTTCCCCAGATCTTTGGTGTAAAGAGACAGAATAACACTTGTTTCTCTGAAATCATGTTTTTTCAGTACTATCGCTTCTGTTTTTAAAGGAGCCATTTTTAGGTTCAAAAATCCCCATGGAGATAACCATTTTCAGTGTTTCTTCAACGGATAAATCTAATTTTTCAATTTTGTTTTTCGGGACCAGTAAATAGAACCCTGTGCTTATGTTTGGAACAGTAGGGACAAAAACACTCACAAACTTACCCTTATCGCCAAAACGGGATTCTCCCGTGATAAACCCTATTGTGTATGTTCCACTGAAAAATTCTATCTTGACTGACTCCCTGAAAGCGGTTGCTTTACCATGTAATAAATTCTGGCTGATACCTTTTATGAAAATATATATTCTGTTAATTATGGGCACCTTCTCAAATAACCTTTCGAATAGATTCAGCAGTCTCTTCCCGAGGAAATTATCAGCCAGAAATCCTAATAAAAGGATAATTAGAATCAGTGATAAGAATCCAATCCCCGGCGTATAAAAATTGGGGTAGTGATTCTTTAAGAAAGAACCAAGAATGTTTTCAAAGAATATGATTATTTTGAATAATATCCAGAGAGAAAGAGATACTGGAACAATAAATATCAAACCTGAAAGAAAATGTTTTTTTAAAGCATTCATTTAACCCTCCACAATAACTGAAATAAAAGTGTTGTGAGAAAAACTCCGATAATCCCCCCGATAATTACCTCTTCAACCTTGTGAATGCCTCTTAAAACCCTGCTCTGTGCCACCCAGAATGCAAGGATGAGAACGAGTAAAGAAATAACTGGAAATTCACTGAAGGTAAATATAGAAATTGCTGTCCAGATGCTGAATGCTATAACGCTGTGAATACTGGGCATCCCTCCTGCAATGGAGTATTTTTTCTCTATAATGAATTTCATAAATAGCGAGAGGGATACCACCAGTAGAAGTGCCGCAAAACTTATATGCCAGGGAGAGGAAGCTATGTTATAAAACATATTTCTCCATCCAGCAGGAAAGTGCTTAACAATGACAAGGTAACCCACTATAACGGATAAAACTGCAGATAGTAAAACAGCAGCGGCTGAAATGTCTTTAGCCTTCTTCGCTTCAAAATGATACTCTTCTATAAAAACATCAATAATTATTTCCACAACCGTATTGATGAGTTCTGCTATCAATACAATTGAAATGACAATTAACAGTAAAAGGAACTCAGGCAGTGGCAGTTTTAAGAATAAACCTGTGATTATGACAAAAAAGGCAATGAGCAGGTGTATTTTAAAATTTCTTTCTTTATTTATTACGTGAAGGAATCCCCCCAATGCCGAGTTAAAACTTGCAACAATATCCTGTTTTTTATTATTTTTTTTGGTATTCACCGCGTCAACCTCTGAATGTTTTCAACATTTTTTTGAACATTGCATCCTGTTTTGCAAACATTTTCTTCCTTGCAGTCCCAGTATCGTCTCTATAAGACTTGAGGTGTAAATATCCGTGTAGAATCAGATACAAAATTTCATCTTCAGTTGTTAAACCGTATCTCCTGCTATTTTCCGCAGCCATTTCTGCAGAGATGAGAACCTCTCCATACTTCTTAGATACTCTAAAACTCATTACGTCCGTGATACTATTTTTATTAAGGAATTGATTATTCAACTTTTTTATTTTTTGATTGCTTACGAGAACTACTCCTATTTCTGAAGGGGGACCTTCAAACAATCTAAGACATCTCTCCAGATACATTCTCAGGATACCAATATCAACCTTGACTTTCCTCTGTAAATTTTTTATATGGAGTTCTATCATCCCCTTTTTTATGGTGCTTTTCATAGGCATTTATTATTTTCTTCACAAGGGGATGTCTTACAACATCCCTGTTTGAGAAATATATGAACTTTATCCCTTTTATACCATAAAGAATATTCTGTATTTCTACCAGACCCGATGTTGTTGATGAAAGCGGTATGTCTATTTGCGTTATATCCCCCGTTATCACCGCTCTGGAATCCTGTCCGAGCCGTGTCAGGAACATCTTCATCTGTTCAAAGGTGGTATTCTGTGCCTCATCAAGTATTATAAATGCATTGCTTAAAGTCCTGCCTCTCATATATGCAAGCGGGACTATTTCAAGAATTCTGCGCTCCGTCCATTTTTTAATCTCTTCATATCGCATTATATCATACAAGGAGTCGTATATAGGCTGAAGATAAGGTTTTATCTTTTCCTCCAGGTCGCCTGGTAGAAAACCGAGTCTTTCACCTGCCTCCAGAGCGGGCCTTGTAAGAATTATTTTCTGAAATTTACCCTGTTTTATCATCTCAATACCGCAGGCAACCGCCAGATATGTCTTACCGGTTCCAGCAGGACCTATCCCCATTACAAGGTCATAATTTCTTATTGCCTCAATATATTTTTTTTGATTCGGGCTTTTTGGATGAATTGTCTTCCTCTTTGAATCTACCAGAATGGTATCCGCACTCTCAGAGCTTTTTTCTTCAACAGGCAGGTCATATTCTGCAATCTTAAGGATTTCACTTTTCTGCAAACTGCCTCTCTCTTTTACATACCTTTTCAATTTTTCCAGCAGACTGGATGTTTTCTCAACAGAGGATGCTGTGCCCTTTACCCTCAATACATTACCTCTGGCAAAAATTTGAACGTTCAATATATCTTCTATATAAGCAAGATTTGCATCCCTGCTACCGGCTATGACCTGAGCCTCTTCATTGGTAAGAAAAAATTCTTTAATCAGAGACATTTTATGGTATGAATATTTTCGTCCCGGGGATAAGCAGGTCTGGATTTTTTATAACTTTTTTATTAGCGTTGTAAATTAACTTCCATTTCCCTGAATCCTTGTAATATCTGGATGCAAGTCCGGAGAGTGTATCTCCGCGTTTTATAGTATAGGCCTTACCTGTAACAGGAGTAGTAGGTTCCTCCATAAGTATCGGTTCCTGTTCTTCCTGCATTTTTATCGTTGCTCTTAAACGGTTAACCTCTGCTATTGTCTGATTGGCAACAGCTATTGCCCTTTCGCTTGCTGTATTTGATGCTTTTATGGCTTCGTTTGCTGCCGCTATGGCTTTTTCTGCAGACCTGTCTGCATAATCCATAGCGGTTTTGGATGCTCTGTTTGACGCATCTATTGCTTTTTGAGATTCCTCTTCCGCAAACTTTCTCGTTTCATTTGTTGCATCTATGGCCTTCTTAACCTCAGCTTCTGCAAATTTTCTTGTTTCATTGGCTGCTTCCGTAGCTTTATTAGCAGCCTCAAGAGCTTTTTCACTTGAGAGCTCGGCTTTACGACTTGTTGCAAGGGATTCCTGTGCAAGTCCTTCTGCCTTTCGGCTTACATCTAGACTTGTTTCGGCTATACCAAGTAACTGTTTCATCTTAATATCAATAATTTCCAGTTCACTTTTTACAGGCTCTTTTTGTTTTTTAAACGTAGCACAACCTGTCATGAAGATTACAACCAGTAAAACTCCCCATATTTCTTTTTTCATTTTTCTCCCCCGTTTTCAGGATTTTGAGCTTATAAAAAATACTGTTATATTGTATTACTCCATCTTCTGGATGTCAATTTTTATTTTGTTTTCTTTCAACAGAATCTCTTCAATTTCACCCGGAGCACCTGTCAGAGGACAGGTACCCTTTTGTGTCTTGGGGAAGGCAATTGTCTCTCTTATGCTTTCTTCTCCTGTCAACAGCATTATAAGACGGTCTAATCCGAGAGCTATTCCACCGTGTGGCGGAGCTCCATATTCAAGTGCCTCAAGAAGAAATCCAAATCTTTTGAGCGATATTTCCCTGTTTACCCCTATGGTTTGAAAGACTTCCTCCTGTATTTTCCTGTCATTTATTCTTATACTACCTCCGCCTATTTCAATACCGTTCAGAACCAGGTCATATGCTCTTGATTGCATTGCGAGAGGATTAGTTTTTAACTTATGAAGGTCTTTTTCTTTTGGTGACGTAAAAGGGTGATGCATTGCCTGTAATCTTTTTTCATCTTCATTGTACTCAAAAAGAGGGAAATCCGTTATCCACAAAAATTTAAAAATGTCTTCATCAGGTCTGAATATTTTTTTCAGGATGGCCTTTTTTATCAGATTGAGATTTTCTTTTACCTGTTTTGGATTTCCTCCGAGGAAGAAGGTTATTGAGTTTTCAGATGCATCTCCCGGATTTAATGCAGATGCAACCTCTGGGGTTATAAACTTCTTAAAAGGACCCTGTATTTCACCCCCCTTGAATCTAAGCCATCCAAGTCCGCCTCCTTTAGATTCTCTGACAAGATTGTCAAGGTTTTCAATATCTTTTAATGATATCTTATCCCCTCTGTTGACTGAAAAACCCTTTATTATCCCATTTTTCTCCAGGATATCCTTCAAAATTCTTATCTCTGTTTTTCTGAAAATCTCGGAAAGGTCTCTATACTCGAGGGGAAGTCTTACATCTGGAGTATCCGTTCCGTATTTTGATACTGCTTCATCATAGGACATCCTCGGGAAAGGGATGTCTATCGTCATTCCAAAGGTTCCCTTCATTGCATACTGCAGCATCCTCTCCGTAATTGAGATAATATCATCTTCTTCAATAAAAGACATTTCAATATCTATCTGCGTAAACTCAGGTTGTCTGTCAGCACGCAGGTCTTCATCCCTGAAACACTTTGCAATCTGGAAGTACCTGTCTATGCCTCCAATCATAAGAATCTGTTTGAACAGTTGTGGAGACTGAGGTAGTGCGTAAAAACTACCGGGGTTCATTCTTGAAGGTACGATAAAATCTCTTGCACCTTCCGGAGTATTTTTGGTCAGGACAGGAGTCTCTATGTCCATAAAATCCTCGGATATTAAAAACTCCCGTATTTTATGGCAAAAAAGTGCCCTCTTGTAAAGGTTGGTATTGAGTTTTGAACTTCGTATGTCAAGATATCTGTACTTGAGTTTCAGCGTTTCGTTTGTTTTGTCTGTTCCAGAGATTTCAAACGGTAAGGGAAGGCATCTATTCAAAATTTTAATTTCTTTTATCTTGATTTCTATCTCCCCTGTGTGTATCTTCAGATTTACAGTTTCCTCTGGCCTCTCTGTAACAACACCTTCTATCTGGACAACCCATTCGCTTCTCAACAGGTTTATCGTATCCAGAACCTTTATGTCAATCTCTTCTGGTGAACACACAACCTGTGTGATACCGTATCTATCGCGTATGTCAAAAAAGGTTACTCCTCCGTGGTCTCTTATAGAATGAACCCATCCACACACCTTGACCCTTTCTCCAAGATTCTTTTTTGTCAACTCTCCGCAGTTATGGCTCCTTAACATTTATCAGTCCTTTACCCCGAATTCTCATTTCTTCGCCCCTTGGGGGAGAAGGTTAAGCAGTAAGAGGTTTATAACTTCCCTGTTATTATTTCCTTTACCCTGTCAAGATAATTATTCAACGAAATGTTTTCCTGTTTACCTGTGACCATATCTTTTATTATAATTTCCCTTTTCTCCAATTCCTGTTCTCCCAGTATTATGCACCACTGTGCTCCTGACCTGTCAGCCTCCTTCATCTGTGCGCTTAATCCACGTTCTTCATAATCAATCTCTGTTGTTATTCCAATCTTTCTTAATGCTCCGGCAATCTCAACCCCTTTGAGTTTCGCTTCTTTACCGATACATATAAAGTGAATAAAAACAGGCGGGGTTTCTACCTGTTTTCCCAGAAGGGAAATTATTCTTTCCATACCTATGGCAAATCCCACTGCCGGGATATCTGGACCTCCCAGGTCACCCACGAGAGAGTCATACCTGCCGCCTGCAGCCACGGCATTCTCTTCCCCCTGTACATACAACTCAAAGACAGTTCTTGTGTAATAATCAAGTCCTCTGACAAGATTGGGCTGCACCTTATAGGGAATGTCCGTGTTTTTGAGGTATTCCTCAATTTGAGCGAAGTGCTTTTTACATTCTTCGCAGAGTATATCATTGATTCGCGGGGCATCTTTTGCAGTCTCTCTACACTGCACATTCTTACAGTCCAGTATTCTGAGTGGGGCAGTTTTGAGTCTTGCCTGACAGTCGCTGCAGAGTTTATCCTGCCTTTCTGTCATCCAGTCTCTTATTACCTCTGTATACCTTGTTTTGCACTGCTGACAGCCAAGTGTATTGATACCTAAATAAGAATCAGGCAGGTTCAACCTTTTCATCATAGCATTCAGCATCTCTATAACTTCTCCATCAAAAAACGGGTCTTTTCCCCCCAGCAGTTCTACGCCGAATTGGTTAAACTGACGATATCTGTCTTTCTGGGGACGGTCATACCTGAACATCTGACCATAGTAATAAAGCCGCGTAACCTTTCTTGCGGAAGGCATTTCAGAATCAATGAACGCACGCACAACTGAAGCTGTTCCTTCAGGCCTTAAAGCAAGTCTTCTCCCTTTTCTGTCTTGAAAAGCGTAAATTTCTTTTGCAACTATATCAGTAGCAGAACCAATGCTTCTTTCAAAGAGAGACTGCTCTTCCATTACCGGAACTCTTATTTCCTTATAGCCGTAAAGTTCGGCGGTGTCCGTAAGTATCTTTTCTACGAACTGCCATTTCCATGTTTCTTCAGGCAGTATGTCGTGCATCCCTCTTACCCTTTTGTATCTACCCATAAGGTATATAATTTACCATAAATTGCCATGTTGACAAAAATTTTTGAAAGGGATATACTTATAAGGTCAGAGAAAACTGAAAGGTAAAATAGAACCTCCTCACTATGAGGGTACATCAAAAGAGGATACAGGGTAAAGGAGACTAAAATGTTAGTAACTGAACAAAAACAGGAAGTGGTAAAAGATTTCGGGAGACATGAGAAAGATACAGGTTCACCGGAAGTACAGATAGTGCTTATAACAAAAAGGATAGAGGCACTCAATGAGCACTTTAAAAAATTTAATAAAGATACCAATTCAAGACGAGGATTTTTGAAACTTATTGGGCAAAGACGAAAAATTCTCAGATATCTCCAGACTGAAGACCCCATTAAATATCAGGAGATTGTTAAGAAACTTAAACTCAGAAAGTAAAAAAATGAACAAAAATATAGAGGTTCCATTCGGCAAAGACAATTTATTCCTTAAAACGGACTTTGTTGCCAAGCAAAGTGACGGTTCGGTGTGGGCACAGGTTGGTGGTACTGTTGTACTTTCCACTGTTGTGAGCTCCAAGGAGTCAAGAGAAGACCTGGGATATTTCCCCTTAAGTTGTGACTACAGAGAGCATATCTCTGCAGCAGGGAAAATCCCCGGCGGTTTTTTTAAAAGAGAAGGCAGACCGAGTGAGAGGGAGATACTTGTAAGCCGTATAATAGACCGTTCAATCAGACCACTTTTCCCCGAGAACTATTTTAAAGAGGTACAGGTTATCGTAAATGTCCTCTCTTCCGATATGGAGAATAACCCTGATGTAGTCTCTGTTATTGCAACATCTCTGGCTCTTACCTCATCAAAAGTACCCTTTATGGGCCCGATTGCTGCTGTGAGAATCGGGTTTATTGACAACAAGTATGTTATAAATCCAACCTTCAAGGAGATGGAAAAAAGTTCAATAGATATTATTATTTCCGGTACTGAAGACTCAATAATAATGGTTGAGGGGTCAGGGCTGGAGTTTTCCGAAGAACAGTTCATTGAGTGCATTAAAACAGGGCATGAGGAAATAAAGAAGATTATAGGAGGTCAGAAAGAATTTACTGTTGATAAAGAAACAGTGGATGTTTTGGAAGATGACCATGATTTATTAAAAAGTGCAGAATCCTTTATCTCGGAAAGGATAATGCGAGCCTATGAATTCCCGGAAAAACAGGCAAGGGAAGAGTTTTATAAATCAATAGGAGAAGAGTTCCTTTCAGGTTTTGAAGATGAGACCAAAAAGTCTGAGGCGAAAAAGATTTTTGAAAGGATTCTTGCCGATAAGATAAGAAAGACGATATTGGAAACAGGTAAACGTCTTGACGGCCGGCATCCGAAACAGGTAAGACAGCTGGAGTGTCAGGTTGGATTACTTCCCAGAACACATGGCTCAGCCCTTTTTACCAGAGGACAGACCCAGTGTCTTTCTTCTCTGACTCTCGGAACAAGCAGGGATGAACAAAGAATAGAAGGTCTGCATGAGGAAATGACAAAACGATTTATGTTACACTATAATTTCCCGCCCTTTTCTGTAGGTGAGGTTGCCTTTTTGAGGGGAACCTCGCGCCGCGAGATAGGGCACGGTGCTCTTGCTGAGCGGTCCCTCGCATTTTTAATCCCTGATGAAGAAACCTTCCCTTACACCATAAGGATAGTTGCCAACATACTTGAGTCAAACGGTTCTTCATCTATGGCTACGGTATGTGCGGGCAGTCTTTCTCTAATGGATGCAGGTGTCCCTATAAAAAAACATGTTGCGGGTGTATCTCTGGGACTGATAAAAGAAGGAGAGAAATACTTACTTCTCACCGATATTGCCGGGGAGGAAGACCACTTCGGCAACCTTGACCTTAAGATTGCGGGGACAGAACAGGGAATTACGGGTTTCCAGATGGATGTTAAGGGAGCAGGAATAACAACTGATATATTCAAGGAAGCACTTGCACAGGCAAAAGAGGCAAGAAAAGAAATACTGCAGAAGATGTATCAGACTATTGAGAAGACGCGTTCTTCCACATCAGAATATGCACCACGAATACTTTCACTGAGGGTGAAAACCGATAAGATAGGTCTTATCATAGGTCCCGGCGGTAAAACCATAAAGAAGATTATAGAAGACACAGGAGCCGAGATAGACATTTCCGACGACGGTACTGTCAGGATATATTCTTCGGATAGTGAAAAGTGCGAGGCGGCTGCAGATATTATAAGAGGTATGACAGAAGAACCTGAGCCAGGAAAGATTTATGAGGGTACTGTCGTAAAAATAATAGCCATTGGCGCCTTTGTGGAGTTTATGCCGGGGAAACAGGGTCTCGTGCACATCTCTGAACTTGCTCCCCACCGCGTAAACAAGGTGGAGGATGTGGTTAAAGAAGGTGATAAAATTACAGTGAAGTTTCTGGGATTGGATGACCAGGGTAGGGTAAAGCTGAGCAGGAAGAAAGCACTCGGTAAAAATAATGGGCTATAAGGAGGCAATTACGATGAAGGCGATAAGACTTGATGCAGGAGAAGTAACAGGTACAGGAGAATCCGTAATAGGGGTTTTCGCTCCATGCGACCCGAGGGTTGACAAAGCGTCAAGAGACAGGGCTGTCAACATTATTAAGATGACTGCGGATATCATTGCAAAAAACATTAAAAGTATAGGCGGTACATCAGTCAGGGTTGTTTACAGTGACGTATTGATAGACGGAGAGAAACAGGCTGATATCGTAGCAGGGCAGTTTAAGGACGCAAAGGTCAATATCCTTGTCGGTACACCGGATACATGGGCATTCCCACAGTTAACCCTCATCTCTTTTCTGCAGCACTTTCCCAAAGATACCCCTATAAACCTGACCTGCGGCAACAGTGGTCCCAGACCCGGTGTTGTCTATACCCATGCCTGCAGTGGTGCAATAGCCCAGTACGGCAAACTGATGCATATAAATGTTGGAACCTGGCCTGATACAGGTCAGAATCCTGTTATGACTGCACAGACAGCAGATTCCCTTCTTGACTGGTGTTATGCCTCCCTCACGTTTAAGTCACTTCAGGGCAGACGCGTGGTTGTTCTGGGACATGACTCAATGGGAATGGAGACAGCACTTGCCCATATTATTCCTACAAGGAATATCTTCGGTGTAGAGATAACACGTCTGGATATGAAACTGCTGGCTGATATGCTGAAGAAAAATGCTTATAACAAAAGTGAACTAAAGGAACTGAGAAACTGGATTGATACGCTGTGCAAAGGCAAGATAGAACTGAGGAATGATGAAGACAATGAAAGATTTAACACCTCTCTTGCAATGTACCTTATAGTAAGAGACATAATGAAAGATATCAATGCAGTTGGCGGCGGGTTTATGAGTCAACTGGAGTGGGGTTCGGATAAACGCGGTATCCCTTTGCCTGTGGCTGACGTTATGGAGTCTCTGTTCAACTCAACCTTTGACCACAACGGCAGGAAAGCACCCCTTGCTTACGCTACAGAGGCAGACGTTCAGGGACTGCTCACGATGTTATTTTTTACCTATCTCACTGCAGGTAATCCACCCCTGTTTATGGACTTCCGGAAGGTGTGGGAGCCGTGGGAGATAAAAAAACTTGCACAAAAGATAAAGGTAAAACTGACAGGCAAAACAATATGGGAGAAGAAGGGGTTTGTTGACGGAGATAATTCAGGCAGTGCCTCCTTTGACTGGGCTGCAAAACCCGGGGCATCCATAAAGGAGATTATGTCAAGGGTTGTGTTTCCCATTGCCGACGAAGGATACTTCCCAGGCATGGGTAATTCGGTGATGTTTGTATCTCCTGCCGGCATTGAGGGGATAGCCGGGAGACTGGCATACAGCAGCATTACAAATACATTTTCCCTTATATGGGACCAGGCGCAAACCGTTGAACTCCCTGCCAAACTTTCTGATGCGGTGTGCAAGATGTCTACAGATACATGGCCGCATACATTTGTAGTTCCGAAGTATGCGACAATGCTTGAATATAAACAGTTTGCTCCTGCAAACCACTTCCATATGGTATGGGGACTAAAACCTGCAAGGCTTGAGTACTGGATGGATATGACCAACGTACTGTCTGTTACCCCGTGGCAGGCTCGTCCGTCATTTATAGAGGGGGTTGACAGACCATCTCCTCTGCTGCATCTCATAAGTGGAGGGGAAACGCAGGCCAAACTCAAACTGGCAAAGTCTTAAAAAAGGGGACAGGCTACTTTTTGTTCTTCAGCTAAGACAGAGAAAGAAATCTCTGATTGTCTCTCAAAATTACCCAAGCCCATATATGAAATATGAAAAAAGCAGCCTGTCCCCTTTTTTACATAAACAACTTGACTATGAATCCTATGCCAAAGGTTAAGGCGGATATTCCGAGGGTGAGTGGAGCCATCTCAAAAAATCTCTTTTTGAAGGAGAGGTCTTTTGCCACTGAGATGTAGAAAGAAAAGAAGAGTATCAGTATAATAGCGTTGAAGACGGTAAAGGCAAGACAAAGGTAGATGTTTTTGAAAACGAGGTAGGGAAAAACAAGAATAACTACAGCCAGAATGTAGGCAAAACCGGTATAGAGAGATGCCTTGACTGGATTTTTGGTTTCGCCCTCGGTTTTGGTTGATATATATTCAGAAGCAGCCATGGAGAGAGATGCTGCAATGCCGGTAATCAATCCTGTTATGGCAATGAGTTTTACGTTCTGAAGTGCAAGAGTAAAACCTGCCAGTGCACCGGTCAGCTCCATCAGTGCATCATTTAGTCCCAGCACTGTGGAACCCACGTATTTTAAACGTTCTTCATCTATCAGCCCTATCAGGTCATTCTCATGTTTTTCTTCTTCCCACTGTATTTTTTTTGCTTCCGGGATATATACTGAGACCTCTTCGTAGGATGCTTCCGCCTTTTTCTCCCCGTTTTCCATCAGTTTTATGCCGAAGGTTATCCCGAATACCTTTGAGATGAAAGTATACAGCCATATCTTCAATCTATCAGGTCTTATCTCTTCCCCACTGTGACCTTTCCAGATATTGTAGTGTCTCAGTTCCTCATCAGCAATATCATCCAGAACTTTTTTGTTTTTAACATTTTTCATTCCACCTGCCAGCCGCTTGTATATGAAGTATTCTGTGATTTCAGTTTTCTGAAAGACCATTATCTTCTTTTTTATTGGTTCATTTAATGCGGACATAAGAACCCCTTGGTTTAAGAAACATCTGCTGTATAAATAAGGTTAGACCTTACCTCAGTAAGATTCTCCCTCTTTTTCATAGGTGAGTATCTGAGAGTAGTCAATTTTTGGGAAATCATCTACAAGTTTTTCATACTCTTCCTTACTTATCTCCTCAAATGGTGCCAGTTGATAGACAGTTTCGTTCCTTGGTAAGAAGGTCAGCCCCCCTATAATATCCCAGTTCTCATAAACCCAGTTGGCTACCTTAATCCACTCGTCATCCCCGACCAGAATGGTAACTGACGGATTATGTTCGGTATAATTCTCTTTAACAGTTCGCCAGTATTGAATCTGGGTGATTGCATCCAGATCTTTCTTGAAGACCGACCTTTCAGGGGCCTTAACCGGGAAGTCAAAAACAAAGGTTGTTGCCGATGTTTCTGTCTGTCCCACCTCTGGATGGTAGGGTACCTTTTGTTCCTTCAGCATCTTACAGAGAGGGTCCTCCGCTGAAATCCTAACCCTTCTTATATAATACGGGCTGTGTCTCGGATGCATTCCAGGGGCAGCATTCACCAGCAGAGAAACCGTCCCTGAAGGTTTTATGGAGGTTACAGACAGTGAAGGTTTAATGTTTAATTTTTTGGAATATTCCCTATTTGTTTCTAATACCTTTTCATAGATTTTTTTCAGACATTTTGGATTACGAACAGCAGGAGAATCCCACTGTCCTGTAATGGAAACACCCAGCAGTCTCTCTTCTTCACAGTTTTGTTTCCACTTCTTTGAGATAAAAGGGAAGTCGGTCAGGGTTGCCTGATAGGTGCCCAGTATAGCGGCTATTTCGGCTTTTTTCATCAAGGTCTTTTCCGTATCATTTGCCCTGGCAACTATCTCTGTCAGGTTGCAGAATTCTTTATCTCTCAGCGTTATCTCTCCGCAGGGGTTTGTACCTGCTGTTAACACGTATCTCTTAAAACTTTTCCACCGTCTTTCAGGCATCTGTTCTTTCAGCCCGCCCCTGTTAAAGATGCCCCTCTCCCCTGTACCGCTTTTTGCCAGAGACAGCCACTCCTCCAGAAATTCGGCAGCGGTTGGTTTTTTGTTGTACACCACAGAGTTATTGGCCATTGAGCGCTGCGGATGGGTAATGTAGTAATATCCGGTTTTTGCACTTCTCATATTTTCGTCTTCCAGGTCAGAGAGTGATATAAGGGCACTTCTTCTCACCCCACCCATCTCCACCAACTGACCGATTTTACAGACGATGTCATATACATCAAGACTGCTGAGTCTCCTTCCCTGGTTTTTTAATACCGCCTTTTTGGCAAAGTTCAGGAGAGATTTGAGAGGGGATGGTCCCGAACTTATCCCTCCCATTGTTTTTAACCTGGTACCGCTGGGCCTTATCTTTGAATAATCAAATTCAATATCCTTCCCTTCATACCATGTTTTTAGCCCCAGCGTTAACGCCTTTCCCCATCCTTCCTTGCTGTCCCCGATAACATGGGTGGGGACATTTTGTCCACTCTGAGTCTTTACAATGGGTAGTTGCTGGACATTTCTGTTTTCAACAGAGAATCCTACCCCTGTACCGCACATCAGAAGGTACATAACTTCGGCAAAGTCATTCAGGCTTTTGGGCGCTATGTAGGCACAGTTATAAATAGCAACGTTGGTTGCTTTTGCAGCCTCACCTGCTGTCCACATTAAACGCATGGAAGGCATTGCTTCCTGATTCAAGATGGCCTTTTTAATCTCACCATATTTTGCCTCAGTTATCTTATCTCCCAGTCTTTTTTTCATAAAAGATACATATCTTTCCACGGTCTCAATCCATGTCTCTCTCCTCTTTTCTTCAGGCAGCCATCGGGAATATGTTCTGTAGTATATAAATTCGCCCAGTTCATCTGAAAAATATTTTTTGCTCTCTCTTACCAGTTTTTTAACCCTTTCAGGTATTGCCTGCTGTTTTTCCCTGATTTTGGCCCTTTCCTGACGGTACAGGATATATGCCTTGGTTGTTTTCGGAAAATCCATCAGCACCAGTTTTTCTTCCACAATATCCTGTATCTCTTCAATACCGGGAATGTACTTGGGGAATTTTCTTTTTTCCAGTTCTCCTACAACCTTTTCAGTAACGCGGACAGGGTCTTTTTTCAGGTTACCTTCTTTTACAGATGCCATCGCTTTTGTAATTGCATTTATAATTTTTTTCTGGTCAAACCTGACAATCCTGCCATCTCTTTTTTTAACCTGTTTAATATTCATGACATTATCCCCCCAAGTATTTTTATGCTTCGTTTTTAACCCGTTTTATTTTAATACTTCTTTTCCTAATATACAAGTTGTATTTCTCCTGACTGCTAATGTGCTATACAGCAAAGCCCTCTCCATACATCTTTTTACCTGAGTTCCAATAGACATTTGTATTGGTCTTGCCATCGGCGTAATTCTCATGCCAGTTTTCAGCAACGGGTATCTTTACATACAGTTTTTTGCGTTCAGATTCAAGCAACATGCAGGGTCTTTTCATAAAATCAGCCGCACAGATAACGTTTTTTCCGGTTTCAGACGAGAGACGTTTTAACCAATCAATCCCTTGAGGACTTCTCATCAGGTGGTGGTCAAGAATTAAAATATCAGTGTGAGAAGCAAGTTCTATGGCATTTTTCCATGCTGTCTCTATTTGACTTTCGGAAAGTCTTGATAAATAAAGAGGAGGTCCTGCAGCCAGTACTATGTTAGGATGCCATAAAATTATTTTAGAGATGGATTCATCATTGAGAAGTTGTATATCAGAGGCATGCACAAATATAATATCCTTCTCTTCTATCCGTGTCATCATAACCGTTTGCGATAATTCATCTGACAGTCCATGAGGTACAGACTCTGAAAAATCTATGTGCTTTCTGTTTTTCCCTTCAACTGAAACCAGTCGGTTTTTTATACAGGCAGGAAAAGATTCTACCCTTTTTTTCTCAATGTCAGATAGTGTTGATAGGTCTTTGGTCAAAATTTCAACCCCGGTGTTTAAACCGATTATTTTTTCAATGCCAAGTTGATAGGGATTGGCATCTACCAGAGGAATATGGTCTCCATGAAAGTGACTGACTACAATATGTGTAGCCTCACCCCACCTTTTTATGATTTTCCTCTGTATTCTTTCACCCACGGCTACCTGGAAAGGGTGGGGTAACAAACCATATCTTTTGTAACCGAGAGATATCCCGGGGTCTATAAAGATTTTATAATTTTTGCTTTCTACAAAACAGGACAAACCCCTCACACCCAGAGATTCTGTTCCTATAATTTCAATCTTCATCTCAGTCCCCGAACGCTACCTTAAGTTTTTCCGTTGTCTTTTACAGTATTTTACATTTTAAAACTTTCCACAGTGAATTACAACTGCTGAAATTCCGACATAAGAATTATAGAATGATACGGAGAGGAAAGAAAAGAGTTGAGGTGCGAGTGTGGAAGCACAGAAGTAAGACAAGGCGAAGAGCGGAAGCGTTCTGACCAATAACCTTGCCCGGAGCTGTCTGAACCCTCCGGAGCTTGTTT
>CAYOYL010000221.1:0-11008 GCA_964408175.1 uncultured bacterium | reverse complement strand
CGGCAGACTGCGCTGGAAGTTCGGTGAGAAGGCAAAGGGATACAAGAGCCTGCCGGGCGAATTTAATGCTGTTACCGGCTTTGCAGGCATCGCCGGAGACCTGATTTATGCGCTGGACTACGCAGGTTTTGTTGATGTTGTCAGCACTGACGGTATTTACCTAACCACGCTCCTTGAAAGCGGAAATACCGGCGGGGAAGAAGGGCCCTACAGCAACTGGGGAGAGAACTTCCACGGCGATGCATACATGGACAGCCGCACAGGCGAGCACTACGTGATGATAAACACGCACAACTATGCCCTGCCTCTCTTCCGCATTGACGGGGTGAAAGAGATAAAGCGGTTCAGCGGACGCCTCTCCCTCGACGAGGAAACTGCAAGCAGGACTACCGCCGTTACCACTGACAAAGGAGGCGGAAAGGTGGTACGCAAGACAGGCAGTATGTATCTTGTATCACCGGGCATAATCAAGATTGACGGCAATACTTCTGACTGGACAGGTATGGAAGCGATGTCCGCAGATTTCGGTAAGGAAAAGGAGATGCACAACGCATCGGTGAAAGCGGCAGTGGACAAAAACACCCTGTACATACTGGCAGAGGTCGCAGACCCGGACCCTGCGGTGAATAATGCCGATAACCTCGGGACACTGTGGACAGGAGACTGCCTGGAACTGTATCTTTCCCCGGAGGTAAAGGTCATCCATCCAGTGAAGAAGAATTCAAGGACGTGGTCAGCAAAAGACAGGATTGTCCACTTTGCTGCAAGAGAAGGGAAAAACAATCCTGTGGGAATATGGTTTATTGCGGCTCCTTCTTTCTTTGCAGGTGAAGGGGTGCAGAGCATCACGAAAATATGGGACAATAAGAAGGGTTACACCATAGAAACATCCATCCCTCTCAAAGCCCTTGAATTCGCCAGCCCTTCTGCGGGGGAAACATGGCTCTGGGACTGGGATGTGATATATGCGGGCTCAAGCGGCGGCCTGCTCAAACTGCAGTGGACACCAGATATCACGGGTGCACACTTCCAGACCCGCGACAGCTGGGATTTCATAAAGATAACAGGGCTTGAAACAATATCTGCTGCGCCGGTCTTCGGGGTCAAAAGACTGCAGAAGATTCCCAACTTCTCTGAAATCGGAGTTCTCTGGAAAGGTATGGAGCCGACCGTTATCCGGGTTGATAAAAGCAGTGACACGCATATGTGCCGGGCCTTCGCTGTAACCGACGGCATCTCTCTTTTTTTCAGGTTTGAGATTAACGACCCCTTCCCCGCCCTGAATACCGCGACCTCAGAAGGAGGTTGGTGGGGCACAGGTGACGGAGTAGACATTTTTCTGGAAATCAACGGCCAGGACGAACACCTGTATATCCCGGGTGCCACATGGGCAAAAGAGACATACAGGATTTCAGGAGGCAGAGCACTAAAAATTGAGGGCAGCACAACAAAATCTGTTGTTAACCCTGACGGAAAGAGCTACCTGCTGGAGGCAAAGATACCGGTCAAAGCGGCCGGGGGAGTGGAGGCACTGAGAAAAGGAGTGCCTTTTAATTTCAGGGTATCATGGTCTGACGCCACGGGCGGCAGTATATTCGCGAAGGTCTTCTGGCTCGGGGAGGACGACAGCAGAAGAGGGCTCTTACAGTTGAAATGATTCATTAACACACAATGAAAAAGCGGATACTGCGGAACCTCTCTGCAATCCCACTGTTGGTGTAAATCCTCAGTGAACCCCGTATTGTCATTGCAAGGCTTGTCCCGAATGGATGTGAGGGAACTGATTCCTTCGCCTGTCATTGCGAGGCTTGTCCCGAATGGATGTGAGGGAACTGATTCCTTCACCTGTCATTGCGAGGAATGCTTCAAATGACGAAGCAATCTACATGACAGGCTCGGAACAAGCTCCGCAATCTACATGACAGTCTCGGAACAAGCTCCGCAATCTACATGAGATTGCCACGGCAAAATACGCCTCGCAATGACAAAAAGCGTCAGATTGCCACGGCAAAATACGTCTCGCAATGACAGAGAGCGTCAGATTGCCGCGCAAAAATCGCTCGCAATGACAAAAAGCGTCGAATTGCTTGCGCCTCATACATCTCGCAATGACGTGGTTGAGTGAGAACTTACAATTCTAAATTACAATGTTTCAATTTCCCAAACCTGAATGTTCTCGTTTGGTATTCGTCGCTTGGTTCACTGACGTTTAGAAATTAGTGCTTCGTGCTTAGAGTTTTTTCTCTGTCAGGGTGGTGCCGGGGGGCAGAATCGGACTGCCTACGCCAGCCTTTTCAGGGCTGCGCTCTACCAATGAGCTACCCCGGCTCAGAAAAATTAAATTCCCAACTTGCTTTTCAAAACTGTAATTGCCTGTTCTTTACCTGGCAATCCCTCCGGCAGAGACCCGACTACTGCATCAGGATAGCGGGTTGGGATGTAGTACCGGTCAATCTCAAGCGATTCATCCTCAAATCTTTTAAATTCAGGCTCAATTTCTATGCATTCCGCAAGAAGGTCTATAATTTTATGCGTTTTCTTCAGCCTGTTACCACATTTTAAGAGATAGGCTTTCAATCCTTTTTCAATTGCCTGCTGAGATAGAAAACAAACCTTATTGTAAATTTTTGCTTTCAGCATTATCTCTGCCGAAAGATAGTCTTCGTCCGCAAAATATAGCCAATTCAGCACTTCTTCAGGCAGTTTTGGACTGCTCATAAATAACCTTCCCTTTTTCTTGTATTTCCGTCTTGAAAAAAGTTCTGGTGGAAAGGAGATTATCAAACTCTGCTGGGGTGTATACCAGCACATCCATGCCAACCTTGCGGCTACAAAGTTTAGAGATATTTTTCATTCGGCTCCAGAATTTGTCTTGTGTTTCCGCAACCACAATTACGTCCAGGTCACTGTTTTCTGTTACTTTCTCTGTAGTCAAGGAGCCAAAAATAATTATCTTCTCCGGACTGTAAGCCTTCCGTACCTTCTCAACAAAAATATCAAGTTCCTTTTCCAATGCCTGCTTTCGTCCCATACTTTTCCTCGCTCAGAAACCAGAATTAGGATACCAGAAACCTTTTTTTTTGTCAACAGGCACGAACAGATTTGTCATTTAAAGTTTAAAAGTGGACTGAATTTCCTTCTCCCCTGAGAGGTGAGGCTCAGGGTGAGGGGGGTTTTCAGCCTGTCGTACTCAAAAGAACGTAATTTACTGAACCTCCACTTTATCAGTTAATTAACACATCTCTATTTAAATCTTAAAAAGCACAGCTCTGCTCTCAGACAGCAAACATCCTTGGTTTATTTGAGGGAGAAGTAACAAAGGGCTGAACAGCGTTTTTCTTGATTTTGACGCAACGCCTTTAAGCGACACGCCTTGTATTATTGATTAACAGAATCCTTACTGAAAGGCATCATTACTTGCGGAGGTGAACATTATGCTTTGTAAAAGGACATACAAGAACCAGATTACCCTTGATAAATTTCTTTCTCTCGCAATACAAGGGAAAGCAGATTATATTGTCAGCGGGGATAAGCATCTCTTTGAACTGGGGAAATACAGAACAACCATAATAGCCTCCCTGAAAGATTTTCTCTCCCTTTTTTAAAAGCAGATTATAACAGTTAAAGAGGGATTGCTGACAGCATTACCCTTCAAAGAACCTGACAGGGAAAAAGAAAGAATGTCTTGACAGGAAGCCTCCATTCCTGTAAATTGTATTTCAAAAAATAACCTCAACAATTAAGAATTGAAACGGGTGTGCGATGGAAAAACTGGATAGTGTAAGGAAAAGAGACGGCAGGATTGTCCCTTTTGACAAGAGAAAGATATCTGAAGCCATATTCAAGGCGGCTCAGAGCGTGGGAGGACAGGACAGGTACCTTGCCGATGACCTTGCCGAGGTTGTCAGACTCTATCTCGTCAGGGAATATAAAGGTGATATCCCTTCCGTTGAAGACATACAGGATGTTGTGGAAAGGATTCTGATAAAGACAGGGCATGCAAAGACTGCAAAGTCTTATATCCTTTACAGGCAGAAGAGGGCGCGGGCGAGAAAGATAAGGGAGGGTATCAGACCTGAGGATTTGTCCGAAAGGCAGCAGGAAAGGGCTGAATCCGTAAGGGGTATAGAACTGCCTGTGAGAAGAAGCGACAACAACATCAGTTTGTGGGATAAAAACAGGGTTATTGCGGCTCTTGTGAAAGAGACAGGGATTTCTGAAAACATCGCAGAGATTATAGTCAACGAGGTTGAGGAGGAGGTTATTGCCTCAAAGGTCACTATGTTATCATCCTCCCTTATAAGAGAACTTGTCAATGCGAAACTCGTGCAGTACGGGTTTGAAAAAGAAAGAAGAAAACATGCAAGGATAGGGCTGCCCTTATATGACGTTAAATGCCTTTTTAAGGAATCCATCGGTTCGCCTGACACTCTTTCTCTCAATCTGGGAAGGGCTGTCAAAAGAGAGTTTGCCCTGAACTCCGTTTTCCCTGACTGGATTGTTGAAAAGCACCTTCGCGGGGAGGCAACCCTGCTCAACATAGAGGGGATAGACAGGTGTTTTTCTGCAAACGTTCTTCTCTCAGCATCTGTGGGTAAATATGTTGATGCAGTGAAAAAGTCCTGTAACATCTGGAGGTCTCTGGTGGAGGGCGATATAATTCTCCGTCTCCCTGCAGAAGGTGCCCTTGAGGTCATTGAGATGGCAGAGACTAATTATTGTGGGGGTACTTTTAAACTGGCTCTCCCCTTTAAAGGGGTATCCGAAAAACTATTGCAAGGTGCGACAAAACAGAAAATACCGCTTGTATTCAGGATAGAAGACAGGAATGATTTGGAACAGTTTATTGCGACGGGAAGGGAGACATCTCAGGGGTATAAAGTTACTGTCTCCCGTACCGATGACAGAAGTATCCTCGTGTTAAACAGAGTTGTTTTTAACCTGGCGTTGATAAAAAGTTATGCAGAACAGGAGGGTATGAAGAGTGAAGACTATATGGAGAGTTTTATACCCCTGTGTTCAGAGACCTTGCAAAGGCAGAGGGAGTTTTTTTCTGAAACATTTGCGGGGAGAGAGTTGCTGAAGAATTCAGGCAGTGTACAGGAAACGGTAGAGATTGAACTTTCTGGTGCATCTTTTCCCGAAGCAGATGCGGTGACGGGAAGCAGGTTCTTGAAAAACGTCCTAAAAAGGGCCCTGTCACTTGTGGTTAAGGTACCACAGACAGGAGAAACAAAAAAGAGATTTTACAGCCTTCTCTTTTCTTTAATGGAACAGGCATCTGATTATAAAATCACTGTGAGGGTGGAAAATGTTTAAATCATCTCTCTTCGGATATTCAGGGAGTGGTAAAACACTCCTTTTCAAGGCACTTACAGACATGCAGGAAGAAGGCCGCGACCCTTATAAGCCCAATATCGGCGCAGGAGTATATAAGGATAAAAATCTTTCCAGAATTGCAGAAATACATAAGGCCAGAAAGGTGGTATACCCTGAGTTTGAGTTCTATGACCTTAAGGGCTTCCCTGCTGAGGCAGGTTTCCCTGATGACTACTTCAGGAATTTCTTTGAGAGTGATGCAATAGTATGTGTTGTGAACAATTTTACTGGTGATGCTCATCCTGATAAAGATGCCTCTTCCCTTTTAATGGAGATGGTATTTTACGATACGGAACGGATACAGAAAATACAAAAGTTTAGGCAGGAGGATACTGACAGTATCTCTTCCCACCAGACAGAAGTCTTGGAAAAGGCTCTGGGCTTGTTAGAGAAAGAACATCTTCTCAATGAGATGGATGCTGAAGAGATAAAAGCTCTGCAGGGTTTAGAACTGATAACAACGAAGGCAATAATGATTTATATTAATGGGGACAGTAAAGAGTTCAGCCTTCAGACGCCATATTGTCTGCAACACAACGCCCTGAGTAACGAGGATTTCCAGCCTTTTTATAAGATGATAATGCAGCAGTTGTCTCTCATAACCTTTTATACCATCAAGGGGGATATTGCAAAAGGCTGGCTTGTCCCCGCAAATTATACGGCAAGACAGGCAGCAGGAATTATACATAAAGATATTGAGAAGGGATTTATCAAGTCTGCAGTGCTCAGCGTTAAGGAGTTTCTTGAAGCCGGTTCCTGGCAGGCGGCGAAAAACGCAGGAAGATTAAAGTTTCTCGGACCTGATTCAAAACTGTCAGATGGCGTTATCGTTGAATTTTACTTTAACCCGAACTGAGTTGTGCCGGATTTATCTAATAATGATTCCTGCATATCCTACAACCCTTGAGTAGTCTCCAGACATCTCTCCACTTGTAGTGTACTTCACAAGTTCGCCACCTTGTGCCCCAAGTTTTTTTGCCGCTGTTATGGATGCTATAATGGGCCCGTATCCGCACAGGGTGATATTTTTCTCATAGATTCGCTGAATGAAAAGTTGTTCATCAAGAGATAGAATGGCTTCTATGGCATAGCGGTCTTTTTCTTCCGCTGTTGCGTGTTCCTCGTAGTGGGTCATATCTGAACTGGCGACCACAAGAATGTCATCTTCCCTTTTCTGGGCAGTTATCACACCTGCAATTGTTTCACCAATCTCAATCCATGCCGGGTTGTCAATATAACCGGAGAGTATAACAGGGACGATACGGACATCCTTTTTTAAAAATTGTAAAAAGGGCAACTGTACCTCCAGAGAGTGTTCTTGAAGATGTGCAACATCATCCTCTTCAAGATAACGGCTTTTTTCCACAAGAGATTTTGCAATTGTTTTATCTATCTCTGTTTCGCCCAGAGGGGTGAGCCATGCGTCACCACCTGATACGGCATATGGCTCTCCATATCCTGTGTGGTTTGGACCCAGAAGAATCACCGTTTCTGGAATAGAGATTCTGCTGAAGGTACTGCCTGCGGTTGCCCCTGAATATACATATCCTGCATGAGGACTCACCACTGCCTTACACTGTTGTTTTTCCCCCTTTGTTTCAATGAATTTCCCAAGGATTTTTAAAAGTTCGTTCTTCTCTTTAGGATAAAAATAGCCCGCAACTGCCGGTTCTCTCATTTTTTTCATCTATTTTCCCTCCCTTAATCTTTATACACCTCTCTTATCCTGCGAACCTCATTGAGCCCTTTTATGAAGGCCGCTACCATTTTAGGGTCAAATGTTTTACCAGCCTCTGCCTTCAAAAATTCAATGCTTTCTTCAAAGGGTGTGGCGTCCTTATAGACCCTTTTTGAAGACATAGCGTCAAAGATGTCCGCAGTAGAAGCGATTCTTCCATACAGTGGGATGCTGACGCCTTTTAAACTGAAAGGATAACCTGTCCCGTCATACCTTTCATGGTGGGATAGTGCGATTATTCTTGCCGCCTGCAGAATTAAAGAACTTGAACCTTCAAGCATCTTGGCTCCTGTCAGTGGATGCTGTTCAATTATCCTGCGTTCTTCATCGGTGAGTTTACCCGGTTTAAGCAGTATACTGTCAGGGGTGGCTATCTTACCGATGTCGTGAAGGGGCATTGCTCTTTTTATTATGTCAACTTCATTTTTATCCAGTCCAATGTTTGCTGCTATAATCCCTGAGTATTCACTGACCCTGTGTATGTGCTTTCCCGTTTCTCTGTCCCTGTATTCAATGGCAACAGAAAGCCTGAATATGGTTTCCATCTGGGTATCTTTCAGAGCAAGGTTAAGACGGGCATTTTGTATCGCTATTATTGATTGCAGGGCAAGAGATTCTACAATTGGAACATCTTCGCGTGAGAAAAAAGGTGTCCTGGAAAAAGGAGCAGATTGTTTGTTGATAAAGATTCCCAGGACTGTGAATGTAGGATGGGAAATCACAGGCAGAAGCATCAGGTTTTTCACCCCTTCTCCCCATTCGTTTTGGTGCAGCAGGTTGTTTGCTATGTAAGGCTGCTGCATCCTGAACCCCTTTTTTGCCATTTTTTTAATGTCAACCCTTGAAATTATTTCTCCTCCCTGTGCGATTATCTGGTATTTCTCCGGGCTTGACAGCATCACAAATGCACCTGCCTCTATACCGAGAGAAGCCACAAGTGTCCTTATTGTGATTTCTGGCGTCTGTTTTATAATCTCTGTTCCTTCAAGACTTGAGAAACTGGCCCTTTCAGTGATACCGGGCAGATTTACCGGGTTCAAAATTTCTGTAATCTCTTTTTCAACATCCTCCATAATCTTCAGTGAGCGTTCTCTACGAAGCAATTTTTTCACCGATTTTACAAGAGATTGCACAAGGGATGCAAAATAGATGATAAAAGAGAGGATAAGGAAAGGGATGGTGTCAAGAAAAAGTCCGTATTTTCTCATTGCATAAAGGGAGATAAAAACAACTAAGCCGGAAAACCCGAAAAACAAGAGGGTATTGGCAACCATCCCTGCAGAAAAAACTATTGTTCCCATTATGATACCTGTAAACAGGAGCAACAGCGATACGCCCAACGGGCCCAGACGGTATATATACTGTTCGGAAAGGGCGTTGTGGAGAACATTAGCCTGCATCATAACCCCGAACTGCGTTCCCCATGGAGTTGGAATAAGGTCGGCGTTTTTCTCCCCCACTATTGTTTGCCCTATAATTACCGCCTTGTCTTTAAATATACCCGCAGGATAGTTGCCCATTATGACATCCTCAAAAGGGATAAAGTATTTTTCCATGGTTTCAGGTGGAAGCATCCTTATGTACAGACTGCTGTCTTTTCTGAAGTGAACTGTCAGCCGTGGTATATTTAGACCGGGGTATTCAAGATGTACCCTCTCCTGTTTTTTGTATAGCCGTGACATCTCAAGAGAGAGCTGGGGATAGACTTTTTCCCCTGTCATTATAAATACGGGGACTTTTCTAACAACCTGGTCTTCATCAGGCAGTGTATTGATGTGACCGAGAGAAACAGCGGCTTTCTGGAACTCTTCAGAACTGCCTCTTATAGAGGGGGCCGCATATATAACCCCTTTTCTTTCTTCAAGTCGTGTAGGAGAAAATACAGGCAGAACTGCCCTTTTGGTTTCCTTCAGTGTTTTTATAAATTCTTCGTCTGTTTCCCTGTTGGTTACCTGCGGAAAGAAGATATCAAATCCGATAACGGATGCGCCTTCATCGTCAAGTATCCTGAGGAGTTGGGTATAAAACCTGCGGGAGAAAGGTTCCCCTGTCTTACGTTCAAATTCTCCAGTAATTCCCACAATGACAAGGGGTGCGGATATGTCCTGCTGTCTGTATGAGTTTTTTAGACGCCAGTCATAGGATATCAGTTCGGCTTTTTCAAGTGTTCTGGCTGAAAAGAGGAAGATGGCGAATAAAGATATTAACAGAGCACCAAATACCTTTGCAATAATTATCTTCATTCATTTCTAATGCCTTGGGATTATTTTCTCCTTCTTCCGTACTTCCTCGGTACCCTCCTGAGCAGTTCCCTCAGTTTTTCAACGGTTGCTGTTAAAACCTCTTCCGGAATATCTGAAGATATGGAGAAGGGGGTGTTGGCATCTATTGCTTTTGCCTTTATGTCCTGGCTCCTATCCTCCACGTACACCTTTCCATCTGTAACATCAACTGTGGTTTTATATTTTCCATCTGCCATAGAGTTTAGAATAGCAAACTTTGTACCTGCTACTCCGGCTATGACTGCAGGGGTGATAACCTCAAACTTTGACTCACCCTCATGGGTTACCTTTATATCTCCTTCAGTAGTCTCAGGGTTGTATATGATGCTGTATATCTTTCCTTCATTGTCTACAAATGAAGATACCAGTCCTATGTTCCCTGAATTGATTTCAACTGTTGTTCCGTCTGCAAAGTTAAGGTTTCCTCCTGTGTAAACCTCACCGAATTCTGCCGGGATTCCTTCACTCCACTGCACAGGCATATTCTTTCCTATGTCGACAGCGTATGAGAGGTATGCCGCAACTGTTTTTGTGTTTCTCTGATGCCGCGGACAGGCAAGGAGTATCTTGTTGGGGTCATCTTCCGCTATATATCTGCCTATGTAAAACTTCTCATAACTGTTGGTCTCGTCTGTTTTGTCTGATGGACACTTAAATGTCTTGCTGTTTGTAATGTACCTCGGGTGTAAATCAGCAAGGTTTGTCGGAGTTGTTCTATAGTCAGCCTGGTAGTTTTCAATCGCCTGTGTAATGTTTTTCATGTTGTTTACGCAGCCGATTGTCCGGGCAAACTCTTTTGAGTTTACGGCCAGCCCGACAAACAGGGTGAGCAGGGTAATAGCAATAAACCCAAAAATAACAATTTCTATCAAACTAAATCCTTTTCTGTTATTCATTTTTTCACTCCTTCCCTCTCCTGAGCGAGGGCTAAATAAATGAGTTTATTTTCAAGTTCTTTTAGGGCGAGGTTTAGACTCATATCTTTAACCTCAGTGTCTTTCCATCTCTCAATAACCCTTAAGGCAGTTTCTCCTATCTCACTTTGCTGCAGTGAAAGTTTTTCTATCTCTTCCAGCATTGGTTTTAAAGCGTCTCCCTTCCTCAGTGTGAATGCTGGTTTTTTACCTTCCTGCAGGTCCTTCAGTATCTGTTTTATCCTGTAAACAGGGCCTGCAATCTTATGGGACAGCATTAGCATTCCGAGGGTGGCGAGTACTGCCAAAAGGATAATAAGGATAAGGTTTACTGATATGAATTTATGCAAGGAATCTGTATATACCTGTTGCAACTCACCACTCCTGAGCACACTGGAAGATACATCACCCCATATTGTGTAAAAGGCTGCAATACTCACTATTACACTTGCGATGGCAAGGGAAAACAGAATATATACTACAAGCCTCAGTTGTATCTCCCTGTCAATCCATAACCGCAGTCTTCCTCTAATAAAACTCATATGCTAACTATTTTACTACCTTTTAATAATTTTGTCAAGTACTTGTTAAAGTTTTTGAAATTCTGACATAAGGAAAGAGGGGAAGGAGAAATATCAGGCTAGGCTCAGATTCCCGGGACATTTTGTGTAAGAATTCTGGGGTCATGGCAAACA
>CAYOYL010000220.1:0-1823 GCA_964408175.1 uncultured bacterium | reverse complement strand
ATATATGGACCAGGCATCTTCGTCTATCATCCCGCCATTACCGTTTTTTAAACTGCTGCCCGTTACCTTTACGTTTTTCAGCGGCTCCATCACAGGAATGACCGCAATCTGGATACTTTCTCCTTCTCGGCGTGCCATATACAGTTCTACATCTGCTTCCAGACTTCCGGGGCTTCTCAGGTTACGAAATACCTTTTCGTAGATATCGGTTATCATCACACAGTATCCTTTTTTGCCTTTGTCCTCCCTGAAAAGTTCAAACTGCTGGTACCACAGTTCCTGAGGTGGTATATGTTCCTGCCATTCTTTGTAGAGATTTATTGTATGATAACGGTTTTTATAGTCAGTTTTGTCCCAGTTTTTGAATGCATCCAACAGGGACTCTATTTTGTTGTACTCTGTATTTATACCCTCTTTGAGTTTCCTTATGGTTTCAGGGTTTTCTTTCTCGTAGAGTCGTGAAAACCTTTCAAGGTCTGCCTTTTCTTTTTTTGCTTCCCTGAGGGCTGCCGATAGGTCTTTCACTGCATCAGGCGGCATATGAAGCATATCAACAACATTGGCTTTACCTGTATACATCTTTATGCCATCGGATAGCGGGTATTTCACCAGGGCACGATACTGTCTCTGGATATCAACAGGGTTTTTACTGTGTGCACCCCATAAATACCATCGCCAACTACCTCCTGATTTCTTGTCAGCGTCGGCAGTGTAGATATCAATGTCTATAATGGACTTACCTCTTTCGTATCCTCTTTCGTCAAACCCTTTTTTCATCCACGGCTCAATGAGAGAACCATAAAGTTTTGCAATTTTTTCAGGCTGGAAAAAGAAGGCAGGCACGCCGGTTTTATCCGGTCTTGTCACTGCCACCCATGATTCTTTCGGGTGTACGGTTATCTTGCCATAATCTTTATCATTCAGAGTTATTGTCTCTATACTGCCTTTCTTATCAGGGAGGAGGAGAGTGGAATCTTTGTTGAAAGGGGTACCACCCGGTCTCCACAGGAACCTTATAACCGCGGTCAGCCTTGGAAGTACATATTCGCCGCTTATGTATTCACTGGTCTCCAGAAGGGGTATCTTGTTATACAGTATGTAGTTGCGCACAGGATGCCCGTTTTTTACGTCATAAAAACTTCTTCCCCAGAACCCCTGTTTTCTTCCACTGAATGTAGAGCCCCTTAGCTGTAATATCCCTCTTACAGGACCTTCCGCTATCACTTCAATGCTGTCATATAGAGCATCAAATATATTGTTATTGTTCAGGATGAATGAGTGCCCCTCTCCCTGGAATATCTGGTCATCTCCAAAGAGTTTGAACATGGTAATGTTCCCAGAGCCTATGCCGCTCCATCTACTTTTGTCGGCAGGCCATCCCCTTATGCCCATCTCAATGTGACTGTTTCTCATAACAATGTCTGCCGAATATCTATTGGGCTGGGGATTCGGGCATATCTTGAGGTCAGTCTCTGAGGGTTTGGGGACTGTACCGGGGGTAGTGGATATACGATATGTATGTTTCTCAAGAGGCATAAGGGATACCTGCCATGATATCTCGTCGTTGGGGTCCAGTGTATGATTGGGGGAACTCTGGAAGTATTCTTCTCCATCCCTTTCATCTATCTGTGCGGGTACTGGTTTTCCTGCCTCATCAGATACAACTATCCTTCTCGTATCAATATTCTCTGTCCCTGACAGACGAAGAATCCTGTCGCCTGAAATGACAACGGGTTCATCTCTGCGTTCAATGCCGCCATATTCTCTAATTTCAACAAAAAACTCAAGTGCATACAGGTTGTAAGCGAACAGAAGACACAGTA
>CAYOYL010000219.1:0-22931 GCA_964408175.1 uncultured bacterium | reverse complement strand
ATACTGCTTAAAGGCAGTACAAAGGCATCTGTCATCGTTACCTCCCACAACCTGCAGGTGGATATGCGGGTTGTTGATAAAGACTGCTGGGGTGCCGCTCTTCAGTATTTTACAGGTTCAAAAGACCACAATGTAAAGATACGGGGACTTGCAAAGGACAAAAAACTGAAGATAAATGAATACGGAGTCTTTCGCGGAGAAAAAAAGATTGCAGGTGAGACTGAAGAAGGTGTTTACAAGACACTCGGTATGGAATGGATACCACCTGAACTAAGGGAGGATAGAGGAGAGATAGAGGCATCATTGGAAGGGAAATTGCCCGAACTCGTTGAACTGCGGGATATAAGGGGTGATATACACATACATTCAAACTACTCTGATGGTACGAATGATATAGAGACAATAGTGCTGGCGGCTAAAGATATGGGCTATGAATATGTAGGGATATCTGACCACTCAAAATCGTCAAGGATAGCAGGAGGTCTTGATGAAAATACCCTGAAAAAAAGGAATGCAGAAATCAAAGAACTACAGAAAAGAATACAGGGTATAAAAATACTGATGGGGATGGAGGTGGACATCCTTTCAGATGGAAAACTTGACTATTCTGATGATATACTGGAACAACTTGACTATGTTATCGCCTCAGTACATCAAGGTTTTAAAAAAAATGTTACTGAGAGGATGAAAAAAGCGATTGAAAATCCTTTTGTTGACATTATTGCGCATCCTACAGGACGCCTGCTTTCAGGCAGAGAAGGATATGATATAAACCTTGATGAGGTTATGAAGTATGCGGTAAAGAGAAACGTTACGCTTGAAATCAATGCATCTTATGACCGTCTGGACCTGAATGATGTCAATATTTTAAAAGCGAAATCTTTTGGTGCAAAATTTCTTATAGGCACTGACGCACACAATACAAAGATGTTAAGAAATACAGAACTGGGTATCGGAATGGCAAGAAGGGGCTGGCTCGGTAAAAATGATATAATCAATACCTATTTATGGGATAAGATACCCATAAGACGGAAAAGATAAATCATAACCCTGCAAAGTGAAAGCGTATCAGAGAAAAATGAGGGGAAAAGGAGATAAATGATACCGGTAATAACAGTTAAAGGAGAATCCATAGGAGAGGTGTGGGAGAAGAGCCTTATTGAATTATGGGAAAAAGGCATATCAATCAAAACTGAATATGACCGTCCTGGTGACCCTGAAAGTAAAGATGCAATGATGCTTATGGTGATAAACGACCCTTTTTCAGAACCGAGGATACATCTGGGTTTTCCCGGTGGGATGGAGGACCTTGAAAAGTACAGGCAGGAGGTGGTTGACGGAGTACATGACAGTTGGATAAACCCGGAAGAGAAAAAGTGGACATACACATATCACGACCGTTTGTTTAATTATAAAATACCCTATAGTCAAGAAATCAGAAGAAAAGACCAGATTGATTATATTGTTGAAAAACTCAGTAAAACATTTTTTACCAGAAGGGCACAGGCTATCACATGGGTACCATTTTACGACCCTGAGACCTATGACCCACCCTGTTTACAGCGGGTATGGTGCAGGGTAGTCCCGGGTGCAGGAGGAAAACCGCATCTCGTAATGAATGTACACTGGCGCTCAAGAGATGGTTACCGTGCTGCTTTTATGAATATATTCGGGCTTACCTGCCTTCAAAAACATATTGCAGAAAGGATATCTGAGAAGACCGGCAAGGAGGTTGTTGCGGGACAGTATACAGACATTTCGGACTCCTATCATATCTACGGAGAAAGTTTTGACGACTTTAAAGAAAGATTCCTGAGTATGCTGGGGAAAAGGGAGTTTTATAACCCGGACCATATCAAAAGCAGAACGGTACGCAGTGACGCTCCTGTTGTTCAGACGGGATTTGAATACGGCAGGCAACTTCTTGAGATGGAGAAAAAGACAGGAAAGAAAGGTGCCACCTTCTAACCTCTATGTACTATGAATTGGTATCTACACTTCAGCCTGCGTTTTCATACTGTACCTATTTTCCTGTCAGCGAAGAAACTGTCTTTTTGTACCGAGGGCTGGGATACCTCAAGAATCAGCGAGTTCTTTTCAGCAGTGAATGTATGTAAGGTTTTTTGCGGCATTTTTAAAACATCCCCTACTTTCATTTTAACAACCCTTTTTCTGTTTAAAAGCATCTTGACTGCACCTTTTACAACCATAAAGGTTTCATGTTTCTTTTTGTGGTTGTGAGCAGGACAGGTCTGTCCCTTGAACATAAAGATAAATTTTCCGCAGTAACCGTTCTTCTCATCATTCACTACCCAGTATTCAATATGCCCTGTTTTTAAAAAATTGCCCAGACCGAAATCCAGAAGAAGAGGAGGGTACTCATCCGGCATCTTCAAACCCCACCTGTCAATAATCTTCCCTGCCTTTTTTATATACCCATTCCTCAATCCTCTTCCCACAACTTCCACCCTGTCTGTATAGCCCATTCTTTTCTCCTGTATCTTAGCAACCGCTTGTATTTTTTACAGGTACATTATATAATAAACAAACCTAAGATGTCAAATTGCTCTTGACAAAAAACAATTTATATGCTAAAATGCAAACGGTTGAAAAATGAAGACAAGGTTAAAAGATATTGCTGAACATGCGGGGTTGGATGTTTCAACGGTATCAAGGGCGTTGAGGAATGACACCCGGGTTAATCCAAAAACGAGGTTTAAGGTCTTGCAGTTGGCCGAGCAATTGGATTATGTGCCTGACTGGTCCGCCCGGGCTCTTTCGGGGGGTAAAAGCGGTATCATAGGCATCATATTTCCTGAAGTCAAACACAGTTTCTACGCAGAGATATTTGAAGAAATTTCCACAATCACCGTTCAGAGAAGTATGACCCCGGAGTTGATTCTGACAGAATTTGACCCTTCAAGAATTGATGGTATCAACAAGCAGGTACTCGCACAGCATCTGGATGGCGTAATTATTGCATACCACAACCTGAATTTTTCTTTTTTCAGAGAAAATCAACTACCGGCAGTGCTTATTGACGTCATTGATACTGATAATGTAAATGTTGATAAGGTTGTGGTTGACAATTTTTCAGGGGCGAAAGAAGCGGTTGACTACCTGATATTGCTGGGACATCAAAAGATAGGATTTATAAGTGATACAGTGACCACACCCGTACGGCTTGGAGGGTATAAAGATTCTTTTAAAAAACAACACATAGAGATGATTGATAATTTCATTATCATACGCCAGGGCAGGAGCGAAGAGGTTGGCTACCAGGCAGGTATGAAACTTCTGGTTGGGAAGGACAGACCGAGTGCCGTATTCTGCGTTAACGACCTGATAGCAATAGGGCTTATGAAAGCGGCCTTTGAAATCGGGCTGAAAATACCGGAAGAACTGTCCATTATAGGATTTGACGATTTGCCGATTTCCTCTTACCTGCCGTTTCCGCTGACAACCGTACGCCAGCCCATAAGAGATATTGCCGGAGAATCTCTGCAAGTTCTTCTTCACAGGATGGAAAACAGACACAGGAAACGCGAGACAAAAGTGTTATCAACCGAACTGGTCATCAGGAATACGACTGCGAGATACAGGAAACCGTGAGATTTACCACTTCTGTTTCCACCATGTTAAAATGAATTTGACAGAGGGAATGAGAGCAAATCTATGCCTGACTGATTTGTTCAGACAGAGATATCTGACATGGGACAACTGCAGATTAAAGAAACGTTCTTATAAAATGAATGAAAGAGAAAGGATACTTACTGTTTTGAGAGGCGAAAGGCCGGATATGATTCCGTGGTATGCAGACCTGTCCTGGTGGTATTCTGCCCAGAAAGAAAAAGGAAGTCTGCCGGAAAAATATGACGGAGAAGAAGGATATTTGAAACTTCATCATGATGTGGGAGCAGGTATTTATCTCTATGCTCCGCAGGTATGGAAAGAAGAATTTCCGTCTGAAGTACAATTTACAGAGACGAAAGAAGGCAGTCGCACCATTTCACGAATTATCACACCTGCCGGTAAATTGGAATCGGTTTCCGAATACCTCCCTGAATCATATACTTCAGCATACCGCTCCCACTATATAAAAAACCCTTCAGACCTTGAAATAATGAAATACGTATTTGAGAAAAGGGAAGTTGTTCCCTGTTATGAAGATTTTGAGAGGATAGACAAACTGTGGAACAGTGCAGGGATACCTGTTTGCCTTGCGCCCATATGCACTTCCGCCCTGCAGAATTTGATTACAAGATGGGCAGGCGTCCAGACCACTATAGCCTTCATTGCAGATGAGCAGAAAAAGATGGAAGAGACTTTTTCATTTCTGCAGGACTGCGACGATAGAATCTTCAGCATAATAGGCAATTCTCCATGTACAATTGTCGAGTTTCCCGAAAATCTTTCAGGAGAAATTACAGGCAGAAATTTTGTTGAAAGATACGAACTTCCATACTGGGGGAAAAGGATAAAAGAGCTCAGGGAAAAGGGTAAATTTGTCGGCATCCATAACGACGGGGCTGTTAAACCGACTGTTTCACTTCTTATCAAATCTGGTTTTGATTTCATAGAGGCAGTAACCCCGTCACCCGTAGGAGATATTACTCTCGAGGAGATTGACAAAAGCATCGGGGCCAGAACCATTGTTTTTGGAGGCCTTCCCGGTGCTCTGTTCTCGTCCCTATACTCTGACAAGTATTTCGAGGACTTCGTCGTCAGAGCAGCCTCTCTTTTTGCAGAAAAAAATTACATCCTCGGAGTGGCTGATCAGGTACCTCCGGATGCAGAGTTCAGCAGGATACGAATGGTTAGAGAAATTCTTGACAGGAGATACAATGGATAAAAAAGTGTTTATAGTACCCTATTGTCATGCGGACTGGGCGTGGACGTGGAATAGAAGATGGCATGAGAAAAGATATACCCTTGTATTTGAGGAGGTGCTTGATATTCTTAAGAAACATCCGGAATACAGGTGGTACTTTGATATCTACAAGACAGAACTTGAGCCGTTTCTCAAACGAAGACCGGGAAGGTTAGAGGAATTAAGAAAGGGGATTTACGAGGGGAAAATCGCAATATGCGGAACCTATACCAATCTCCGGCCGTCTATGACAGGAGAGGAGACGCAGATAAGGGACATTCAGATTGGTAAGACAAGGTATAGAAAATTATTCCCGAAGGCAGACCTGACTGTATACGCATCCACTGTTGATGTTTCCGTAGGACACCCGCAAATACCCCAGGTTTTAAGCAAAGCAGGGTACAGGTTTTTTAGATTCTGGAGGCCACATGCCGCTCTTTCAGCAAAGAAGATACCCCTTGAATTTTACTGGAAGGGACAGGACGGGAGCAGTATCTTATGCAGCAGGGGATGCTACGGCGGTATCAGTTACGCCGAAAATCTGAAGGAAAACTTTTCAAAGGAAATTGCCGCTGATAAAGACCTTTCTCCCACAGGAATAAGATGGTTGAGCATGGGTGGGGATGATACCAGACCTTTGAGGACACCATATTATGACAAAAAAATTCTCATCTTTGATTTCATAAAGATATGGAAGCGGGAGAATAAGATACCTGTTGGATTTGCCACGCCTGTTGAGTATTTCAGGGAGATAGAGAAAAAGGCACTACCAGAAGTTAAAGGTTCCCTTGACCCCTGTGAGGTATGTTACAACGTGGGATGGGGCGGTTCAAACGGACTCTTTTATCTTAGGCAGGAGAATGAGATAAACCTGACTGAATTGGAGAAGTGGACGGCAGTTGCGTCAATGGCGGGGATGAAAAAAGATTTTGCAGAGATTACCGCACTGTGGGAAAAACATCTACTTACCTGTGCTCATGCAACCCAGTGGCTCTTTGAAAAAGATTTTGAGGAACTTATGGATGAAGCCCTCTATGTAAAACATACCTGCACTGCAGCGAAGAAAAAAGTTCTTTCTTCTCTATCTCAAAAAATCTCCGCAGAAAAGAATGCAGAATTTTTTGTATTCAACCCGTTACCGAGAAAAAGGGAGGAAAAAATCCTGCTTGACGTAACATTCCCTGTTGCGACTCCAAACTTCAATCTTATGGATGGCGAGGGTAAAGAAATTCCGTACCAGTTGATAGATAGTAATAGAGAAAAAGGTCAGAGGATATTTGAACAAAAAATAATGGCGAAGGTAAGACTACCAGCAGGGGGTTATAATACCATTTCAGTTGCTAAAGGAACTGCAAACAAAAAAGTGGCAAGCAAGGTGCCATTTTTAGTAGATGTACGTGACTCGGAGATTATTGAGGTCTCTGTATTCGGCGAAAAATACAGGACCTCCCAGGAAAACAGTTTTGGCAGGATGCGGTTATATAAGGTTGATACGACGAAAGGACAACTACATGTGGGGCCTATAACAGGGATAAAAGATGTCAGATGGGAACACACAGAGAAGACAGATGATGGAGAGATTTTTACCCGTTACCGTTCTTACGGGAAGGTTGCAAAACACGAGATAGAAAGAGAGTTGTTCATCTATAAGGATGAGGCACGGATAGAGATACACACACAGGTAGACTGGAGGAAAGAGGGTGGGTTTCTCACACTTGAATTCCCGAGGATTTTTGACGGTAAGATATATGGGGATTACCCGTTCGGCGTGGAAGAGAAAAACATGGCATCCGAACCATTTGATAAATCGTTTATAGAAAGGCAGAGGGAAAACCTCTTCTTTGCAAAATCCTTCATCAACCATACCGATGGAAAAAGAAACATTTCATATGTGAATTATGACGCATCACATTATTACATTCTTACGGATAATTCCGTTGGTAATATCCTCATCAACAGCATATCAAAGATGACCGGATGGGAGAGGTTTGTAAATAAAACAATGATGGCAGAAGGACGTCACAGATTTGTCTCCCATCTTATCTTTCATCCCGGAGACTGGAAAAGATACAACATGCCTGCACAGGCGGAGAGGTTCATACGACCTGTTGAAATAATGAATGTTGACAGTAAAGGAAAGAATTCACTTGCACCGGAATTTTCATTTCTTTCGGTATCACCTTCCAGCCTTATCACTACAGCATTCTACAGGCAGGGCAGTGATTACATACTGAGGTTTTATGAATCTGAAGGAAGAAAGACAACCGCACATATACAGTTTTTCCAGAGAATAAAGAAGGTGGTCAAAACGGACCTTATAAACAACAGAATTGAGGATATCGTACCAGAAGGGAAGAACATAAAAGTGAGCGTAAAGCCCTGCGAAATCGTCACCATCCACATCCGTTTTTGAAATTACAGATTTCTATAAACCGGTAGCCGCAGTATTGCTTCCATTAAATAAATATCTTTTTAAAAATTCCTTATGCTGGTTCTTAGAGTCTCTTAATAGTTTGACGGAGTCAAAGTAGATGTGGTTTAATACTACTGTCAGCGGTAAAAAGGAGCCGTAGGACTAAAAGTTTTTTACACCTGTAAAACTACTGTTTCCTGTCCGAATAAAGAGACAGGTTCAGGGAGGAGGGATGGAATGACTACACGACAGAATTTGTTTCTGGCAGTTATGTTTTTGTTTTTCTTTGGAGTGGCAGGAGAAGGCATGGTTGTTTATAATCCTGATGAAAACACACTCTGGATTGAAGACGGGAAGGATGTAGAGCAGGGTACAGGTTCAAGTGATAAACACTGGTCAGAAGGTCTTGAAATGGAGAGTACGGAAAAAGGCCTGAGGGTGAAATCCCCATCTTCTGAAAAACATGGTTCGGGTAGATATCTGAAACTCAGTCCGGAATACCCCTATCTTGTATGGGAGATAACGGAGGTAAATTATGGGAAAGGTTATAGAGGACTTGGTTTTTACTTTCCTTCTGGTGTCTTCGGTTTTGTTTCACACATCTATCCCGGGATTTTTGTGGCGAATCCCTTTTTATCACAGAAAGACCTTAAAGAGGGGACCAAGTTCTGCCGTATTTACCTTTACAATACAGAGATTTATCTCAAGTATATAAAGATGGTGAAGAGTCCTGAAAACCTGATTGATATCAGTTCCCCAGTGCTGAAAGACAAGGGATATGTGGAAAATGGTGATGAGTTGACCTTCAGAATAATTCTGAAAAAGCCATGCGAGGATGTTACGCTGACCTTTTACCATTCCTACATAACCTCACAGGTTTCAATGAACGGGATGTCTACGCTGCAACTAAAACCGGAAGACAAGGAACAAAAAGTCTGGTCAAATACAATAAAGATATCCAGTATAGGGAGGGGGAACCTTGGAGAGAAAAAAAGTTATGACCCCGGCAGTTTTTTGATAAAGGCAACAGTCCTCGGAGGTGAAATAAACGTACCGCTCTGGACGGCAAACTGGTTTGAGATAAAACTACCAGAGGGGAAGTGACAGGGTAAGAAAGGTATAAAGGCAGAGATATATCAACAGGCAATCTCATACTTTTAAAGTTGAAGAAGATAATGTATAATTGAAGGATGTGCAGCCAGAAAAGTGTCAAGTGTCAAGAGTTGACCCCGGTAGTTATATTTGGGGCGGGGCAGATAGGCAGGGGATTTATCGGGGATATATGCAGTGCTTCTGGATATTCCCTCGTATTTGTTGACATTAACGAGAGTGTTGTCCAAATTCTCAATGAAAGAGGCGAGTATCCGTTGTGGCTGCTTACCGGTGAAGAAAAGGAAGAGAGAAGAATAACCAACATTTCAGCACTGAGTTTCTCACAGCAGGATAAGATTGCAGAGGAGATTGTACAGGCTGACCTTGTCTTCACGGCAGTTGGAGGGAATAACCTTCCGGTACTCGGGCCCATACTTGCAGAAGGGATAAAGAAAAAGGCAAGTCAAAATCCTGCTTTTAACCTGAATATTGTTATATGCGAAAACATCCTTGGAGGCGCAAATATACTGAAAGACGCAGTTCAGAGATATCTGCCCGCTGAATTTTTACCCTTCCTGAATGGAAATACGGGTTTTGTGGAAACAGTCGTCAGCAGAATGGTATCACCACTTTCTGAAGAGATGCGAAAAAAATACCCTCTCTTGGTAACTGTTGAGCCATACAACATACTTCCTGTAGAAAAAAACAAGTTCAGAGGTCCCATACCTCCGGTAAAAGGTTTCTATCCGGTTGAAAATCTCTTCCCTTATGAAGAACTGAAATTATTTATACACAATCTTTCCCACGCCTGTCTGGCATACGCCGGATATTTCAGGGGACATACCTATATATGGGAGGCATTGAAAGACAAGAAAATTCTTACACTTCTCAAAAGTATGCTCGCAGAAGCAAGGTCCGCGTTAATCAAAAAGCATAAGTTTGAAAGCACAGAGATAGATAACTACATTTCAGACCTTATCTCCAGATTCGGTAATAGGTCACTGGGTGATACCGTACACAGGGTGGGAAGAGACCCGTTAAGAAAGATAGGCAGTGAGGACAGGATAGCCGGTGGCATAAAACTGTGTCTTTCACAGGATATACATCCTGTGAACATATGTTTTGTTATGGCTTACTGTTTATGTTATAATTATCAGAATGATGAAAAAGCGGTAAAACTACAGGAGATTATAAGAGAGAAGGGTCTTCCTTACGTTCTGGAAGAGATTTCAGGCATAAGAGACAGTAAGGTTGTAAACGAGATAATAAAGGACTACAATGGGCTCAAAAATGAAGGCGGCGGTCTTAAAAAAGATTGAGGATATGTCAATAGAAGAAGTAGATATCCCTTTCCCCGGTAATAACGAGATTGTCATCAAGGTTTCTTCCTGTTCCATCTGCGGAACGGATATAAAGGTTTTTCACCATGGACACAGACTCATTGTTTTTCCCAGAATTACAGGGCATGAGGTGAGTGGAACAGTGAGTGCTGTTGGGAAAAACGTAAAAGATATTAAGGAGGGGACCCGTGTTGCGGTTGCTCCGGCAATACCCTGCGGCAGGTGCTATTACTGCAGAAAGGGTTATCAGACAATGTGCGATAACCTGAAGGCGATAGGATATCACTATAACGGAGGGTTTGCTGAATATATGCTTGTCCCGGAAGATGCCGTCAGAAACGGATGTGTGAACAAGATTCCTGACAATGTCTCTTTTGAAGAAGCCTCCATAGCAGAGCCACTTGCCTGCGTCATCAACGGACAGTCGCTGAGCAGGATAGAAACAGGAGATACTGTTCTGGTCCTTGGAGCAGGACCCATAGGATGTCTCCATGCCGAACTTGCAAAAAACACAGGTGCAGGGAAGGTGATACTTGCGGATATCTCGCCGGAGAGAGTGAACTCGGCAGAATTTACAGGCAGTACACTTGTGGATATGAGTAAGATGGATATAAAAAAGGTGGTCTCTGAACTGACAGATGGAAGGATGGCTGACAGGGTCATAGTGGCAGTCGGGGCTCCTCAACCACAGGAGATGGCACTTGAACTGGTCGCAAAAAGGGGCTCCGTAAACTACTTCGGCGGACTCCCCAAGGAAAAGCCTTTTGTTAATTTCAACAGCAATCTTTTACACTATGGTGAATTTTTTGTCACGGGGACCCACGGTTCCACTCCCATACACAACAGGATTGCCCTTGATATGCTCTCTTCAGGAAAGATAAACGCAAAAAAATATATTACGCATAGATATCCCCTTGATAATATAAAAGAGGGGTTTGAAAAATCGGAAAAAAGAGAAGGTTTGAAGATAGTTATAATACCGTAACAACTATTTTTATCACACCCTCTCCCCAAGGGGAGGGGACAGAAGGGAGAAAAAGCAGAAGATGGATATGGATAAAGAACTTTCAAAGAAACTACTGATGCAGATGATGGAGATACGGCAGTTTGAAGACAAGATTATGGAACTGCTGGCAAAAAATATAGCAGAAGGCGGGTCTCATCTCTATGCAGGGATGGAAGCAGTGGCGGTAGGCACCATTTCAATGTTGAAGCCCGATGACTACATTACCAGTACGCACAGGGGACACGGGCATGCAGTAGCCAAAGACGGAGACCTTAAGGCTCTTATGGCTGAGATACTGGGCAAGAAAACCGGTGTATGTAAGGGGAAGGGTGGTTCACTGCATCTTGCAGACGTTTCTAAAGGGAACCTCGGTGCAAACGGCATTGTGGGAGGAAGTATCGGGATAGCCACTGGAGCAGGACTGTCTGTCAAGAAGAGGAAAACAGGACAGGTGGTCGTATGTTTCTTTGGAGACGGGGCTACCAACACCGGGATATTTTATGAATGTTTGAACATGGCTTCATTATGGAAACTTCCTGTTGTATATGTTTGTGAAAACAACCTTTACGGTATGAGCGTATCAGTTCAAAGGGCATGCGCAGTCAAAGAAGAGATATCAAAAAAATCGCGTGCCTTTGATATCCCTTCAGAAACCTTTGACGGACAGGATGTACTTGCAGTGAGAGAAACCACAGGAAAGTGGATTGAGTATGCAAGAAACGGCAAGGGTCCAAGTTTCCTTGTCGCAAATACCTACAGGTATTATGGACACAGCAGGAGCGACCCCCGAAACTATAGAACGAGAGAGGAAGAAAAATTCTGGCGCGAAAGAGATTCAATAAAACTTTTTTCAAAAAAGATGACAGAGCAGGGGGTTCTTACAGAAGACGAGGTGAAAGAAATAGAAGAACTTGTGACAAAAGAGATTGAAGAGGCAGTTGATTATGCCATCAACAGTCCTCTGCCAGAACCTGAAGAACTCTATACTGATTTATACGCATAGAAACAAAATTGAAGCTCCTCACAATGTAGGTGTATCAAAGGGGGAAACAGGGTAAAGGAGATTCTGAATATGAGGGAGATTACATACAGAGAAGCACTGAATGAGGCATTACTTGAGGAGATGGAGAGAGACCAAAATGTCTTTCTTCTTGGGGAAGACATAGCCATATACGGCGGAGCCTACGGAGTAACGGCAGGACTGTGGAAAAAGTACGGGGATGAACGTGTACTTGATACACCGATATCTGAAAATGCCATAGTGGGGGTGAGTTTAGGGGCCGCTCTTACAGGGATAAGGCCGGTTGCAGAAATTATGTATATTGACTTCATAGGTTTGTGTCTTGAACAACTAAACAATCAGGTGGCTAAGATACGTTATATGTTCGGTGGAAAGTGCACCGTACCGTTTACTCTCAGAACAGAGGGTGGGGCAGGAAGAACACTGGGTGCTCACCATTCACAGAGTCTTGAGTCCTGGCTCATCCACATACCCGGAATAAAGGTTGTTATGCCGTCAACCCCCTACGATGCAAAGGGACTTTTAAAAAGTTCAATAAGGGAAAATAATCCCATCGTTTTCGTTGAACACAAGATGCTTTACAATACAAAAGGAAATGTTCCTGAAGGAGAATATACCCTGCCTATAGGTGTCGCGGATGTAAAGAGGGAAGGGAAAGACGTGACACTGGTTACGTATTCAAGGATGACCCTTTTCTGTCAGGAAGCGGCTGCGGCACTTGAAAAAGAGGGGATATCCGTGGAGATTGTGGACCTCAGGACACTCCTGCCCATGGATATTGAAACCGTTGTCAATTCGGTGAAAAAGACAAACAGGGTGGTAATAGTGGAAGAAAACTGTAAAACGGGCGGAACCGGAGCAGAGATAAGTGCACAGATTATTGAAAACGCTTTTGACTATCTGGATGCCCCGATTATAAGAGTAGCAGGGGCAGACGTCCCCATGCCAAAAAGCCCTGTGCTTGAAAAACTTGCAATTCCAGATACCGACAGGATAATCAAGGCGGTAAAAAAACTGGTAAATGGATAACTTTTACAAGAAGTGACCAGAGGAAATTGGATTAAGGGGAAGGAGAAAAATGATAAAAGAGGTTATAATGCCTAAACTCGGGGAGACGATGGAGGAAGGGTATCTTGTAGCGTGGAAAAAAGAAGTAGGAGAAAGGGTTGAAAAAGGTGATGTGTTGTTTGAGGTGATGAGTGACAAAACAAACTTTGAGGTAGAGTCCTTGCATGAAGGATACCTCAGAAAAAAAATCTATGAGCCTTCTGATGACCCGATACCTGTGATTACTACCATTGGTTACATATCGGATACTAAGGATGAACCTGTACCGGAAACTACTGTAAAATCCGCAGAAAAAAAACCGGAGAAAAAGGAAACCGGGGAGACTTCTACCACCGAAAAAACCGAAGAGGGGATTAAAAAGACGGATACGGATAAACAGTTAAGGGTTAAGGCAAGCCCTCTGGCAAAAAAAGCAGCAATGGAATCAGGTATAGATATATCTGTGGTAACCGGTTCTGGTCCTGATGGAAGAATTGAGAAAAAAGATGTTGATGAGTATATCAAGAAGAGAGCCTCTCTGCAAGAAAGGGCGGAAACAAAAGAAGAAGGAAAAGGTGCAGAGTATAGGATACAAAAGTGGACACCGCTGAGAAGAATAATTGCCAAAAGACTGAGCGAAAGCAAAAAAGAGATACCACACTACTATTTTCAGGGAAAGTTCCTTGCCGACGAGGTGGTTAAACTGAAATCTCTTAAAAAAGAACAAAACATTGAACTTACATATACAGACTTTCTTGTATTTATCGCTGCCAGGGCCATTAAGGAGTATCCGTTGATAAATGCGGCCCTTGTTAACGAAGAGATAAGGATTTATTCAGCGGTTGATATAGGACTTGCTGTGTCTGTAGAGGATGGTCTTGTAGTCCCGGTCATAAGGGATTGTGAAAAAAAAGATATTGCCAGCCTTTCAATCGAGCGGAAAAACCTTATAGAGAAAGCCAACTCCAATAAATTATCTGAGGCAGACGTGAAAAATGTAAGGTTTACCATCTCAAATCTTGGAATGTACAGTGTAGAAAATTTTCAGCCTGTAATTAATCTGCCCGGAGTTGCTATTATGGGTGTTGGGAAACTCGGGAAAGAGCCTGTTGTAGTCAACGATAGACTGGAAGTGAGATATGTTATGAATGTTTCATTTTCTTTTGACCACAGGGTAGTTGACGGTTCCTATGCAGGACTGTTTTACAAAAAATTTAAGGGGATGTTTGAAAACCCTGCACTTCTTGCATTTTAAAAACCATGTTTGAGAGAATAAAGGAAGACATAAAAACAGTTTTTGAAAGAGACCCGGCAGCAAGAAATGTTTTTGAGGTTTTAACCTCTTACCCTGGACTGCACGCCTTGTTCCTTCACAGAATTGCTCATTTCCTGTGGGAAAAAGGTGAAAAAAGCATAGCACGTTTTATCTCTCATATAAACAGGGCAATAACCGGCATTGAAATTCACCCTGGGGCAACTATCGGGCGGAGATTTTTCATTGACCATGGAATGGGTGTTGTTATAGGTGAAACAACCGAGATAGGCGACGATGTCCTTCTTTATCAGGGGGTGGTTCTCGGAGGGACCTCTCTGGAAAAGAAGAAAAGGCATCCGACTATCGGGAACGATGTTGTCGTAGGAGCAGGGGCCGTAGTACTTGGAGCAATAAATATAGGGGATAACTCAAGAATAGGAGCAGGTTCGGTTGTTATAAAATCCGTTCCCTCTCAGGCCACGGTAGTGGGAGTTCCAGGAAGAATAGTGGGTGAAGCAAAAAGAAAACATATTGACCTTGACCATAATAAACTTCCTGACCCTATAGCAGATGCTTTCAGAATAATAATAGAAGAACAGCAAAAGATTGAAGAAAGGCTTCATACTATTGAAAACATGGAGGGTTTGAAATTTAAGATAGACGAGTATTTTGAACAAAAGAAAAAGGAACTATCTGATATATTTCCAGTAAACTCAGAAACAAAGCCTCTGAATGAAAGGGAGGGGTACGGTGAAATTCAGGACAAGGAGGACAAATGAGAAGAACAAAATGTGCTGTGTGCTTTTTGCTTTCGTTACTGGTTATGTCTACCTGCCTTTATTCTGAATATATACTGCACTATCATACCGTGAAAAAAGGTGAAAACCTTTCATCACTGGCAAGAAAATATAATACCTCCGCAAATAATATAAAGAAATTGAATAATCTTAGGTCTTCCATTATATATCCCAGGCAGAAACTGATTGTGAAAAAAATTGGGAACAAAAAAGCGCCTTCAAAAGAAAATGCAGTCTGGGGATATGAAAACATATCTTACACAGTGAAAAAGGGAGATACCCTGTCAGGTATCAGTAAAAAGTTTAATGTTTCAGTATCCGAAATAAAGAGGATGAACAACCTGAGAAGTAATGTTATTGTTCTGGGGCGAACACTTAAAATTAAGGTGCCGCGTAAACTTCCTGATATTGAAAATCCTGAACCGATTATGAGCGTTACCACAAGTAAGGTTTATTATAAAATAAAAAAAGGTGACACTCTGGAAAAGATTGCCCAGAAATACAACACCAGCCCTGAAGAACTAAAACAGACCAATTTGTTATCAAATGAGGATTTTAAAGAAGGGCAGATGATTGTTGTCCCTTCGGTGCCTGTCGTAGAAAACACTGCGACAGAATCTGAAATTACAAAGGAGATAAGTTTAAGAGATACCATAATAAAAAAGGCTTTCAGTTTTCTTAACACGCCTTACAAATTAGGTGGTTCTGGAAAGACTTCTATTGACTGTTCTACACTTGCAAAACTGGTTTACCGCAGTATAGGTGTTTCTTTACCTAATACGGCTTCCCTGCAGTTCAGAGAAGGGACTTCTGTAAAAAAGAGCGAAATATCTGACGGGGACCTGCTCTTTTTTAAAAGAAGAGGTTATGTCGGACATGTGGGGATATATATAGGCAATGACCTCTTTATTCATGCAAGCGATAGTCAGAAAAAGGTTACTATTGCTTCACTTGATAACCCGTATTTCAAAAGAAATTTTGCAGGAGCAAAGAGGTATCTCCCTAAGGATGAATCCTTACTTGCAAGGAGACTTGGAAATGCTGTCAACGAATAATGGGTGCAGGTGGATGGAGTTTTTGTGGAATGGAATAACCACTCTGGTGATGGAGAATGATATTATTCGACTGGAGATTCTGGTTGATAAGGGCACAGATATAGTAGAGTTTTTGTATAAACCTGCTGATATAGACTTTATGTGGCGGAGCCCCATGCCAGTGTACAAACCATTTTCTTTTGTTACCACTATGCAGGGAGAACTTGGGAATTTCCTGGATTATTATCCCGGAGGCTGGCAGGAAGTTTTCCCCAATGGCGGAGTCCCCTGTAAATATAAAGGGGCCAGTCTCGGACTGCACGGTGAGGTTGCTCTTCAGCCCTGGAAATATAGTATAATAGAAGATACGGTAAACAGACTTTCAATAAGATTTTCCACGAGAACCTATAGAACATCCTTCTTTCTGGAAAAGACGATTTCTATAAAGAGCAACAGTCCTGAGGTTATTATAGATGAAAAGATTACGAACTGGGCAGGGGAAGATATGGATTTTATATGGGGGCACCACCCGGCAATAGGCAAGCCCTTTCTTTCGTCCGACTGTATCATCAGGATAAAAGGGGCAAAGGTTGCTGTGGGACAGGGAGATGGAAAATCTTTTACGAATCTTAAACAAACTACAGGTATCTGGCCGTTGGTTGAAGGTCTGAATAGCAGAGAAAAGGTTGACATCAGTATATGTCCTTCGGAGAATGACAGGGTTTCCGAGGTGATGTTTCTATCTGATTTAGAGGAAGGGCAGTATGAGATTTTTAATGAAAAACTCGGCCTGGGTTTCAAACTGGAATTTCCTTCAGATATATTCAGATACATCTGGTTCTGGAGGGTTGCAAAAGGAAGTTTTAATTATCCATGGTATGGAAGGACCTACAACATTGCGCTTGAACCGTTTTCAAGTCTACCCAATCTTACAGAGGCGGTCAAGAGGGGAAGTTGTTTAACTTTAAAACCGGGAGAAAACCTTCTGGCAACGTTAAAAGCCTCCGTAACAACAGGATAAGAAATACAACTCAAAATCAAAACTTCACCATAAGCAAAAAGAGATACAGGTGAGAATTCGGAGTAGGAATGGAGGAATACGAACTTATCATAGGGTTGGAGGTGCACACTGAACTTCTTACAAAGACAAAGATGTTCTGTAACTGTTCAACTATGTTTGGTTCAGCCCCCAATACTCAGGTGTGTCCTGTATGTGCGGGGTTTCCTGGAACGCTGCCCGTTATGAACAAGCAAGCAATTGAGTTGGCGTTAAAGTCTGCAGTTGCTTTTAATTGCAAACCTGCACCATTTTCCAGGTTCGCAAGGAAGAACTATTTTTATCCTGACCTGCCTAAGAATTATCAAATTTCGCAGTATGAAGAACCTCTCGCTACAGGCGGTTATCTCATCATAAACGGCAGGAATATAAGGATAAAAAGGATACATATGGAAGAAGATGCTGGTAAACTTATTCATTCGCAAGAAGGTGAAAGGGGATTCTCTCTCGTTGATTTTAACAGAAGTTGCATTCCACTGATTGAGATTGTTACAGAACCGGATATCAGAAGTTCCAACGAAGCGGAAAAATTTCTTATAACCTTGAAGAGAACTCTTAAATACCTAAAGGTAAGTGACTGCAATATGGAAGAGGGTTCTTTAAGATGTGATGCGAACATCTCTGTGAGAAAGAAGGGTGAGGATATCCTGGGGATAAAATCAGAGATTAAAAATATGAATTCTTTCAGGGCTGTTAGAAAAGCCCTTGACTATGAAGCGAACCGTCAGATATCCCTTTTGAAAAAAGGGGAACAATTACGTCAGGAAACACGGCTTTGGAATGAGACCTTACAGGTTACTGAAGAGATGAGGAGTAAAGAAGAGGCCCATGACTATAGATATTTCCCTGACCCTGACCTCGTTCCTATTGCTATTGACGATAAATGGATAGAAGATATAAAAATGCAGGTTGGGGAACTTCCTTTGCAAAGGAAAGAAAGATTTATAAAAGAGTATAATCTTTCCGAGTATGATGCAGAAGTCCTCACATCAGAAAAAGATATGGCGGATTATTTTGAGCAGTGTGTAACAAAAGGTGTTAAACCGAAGGTAGTTGCAAACTGGATTATGGGAGACCTTACGGCATTGTTAAAGTCCAGTAAGATAAAAATTAAAGACTCGCCTGTAACATCCGAAGCCCTGACCTACATAGTGTCTATGATAGAAAAGGGCAGAATAACAGGTAACATAGCAAAGGCAGTTTTATCGGAGTCTTTCAGTACAGGTAAAAAACCTGCAGAGATAATAGAGGAGAAAAAGATTGTCCACATTCAGGATGAAGAAACAATAAACGAGATTGTAAAAATAACGGTAAAGGAAAATCCGAAAGCGTTGAATGACTACAGAAATGGGAAAGAGCAGGCAATATCATATCTAATGGGTCAGATAATGAGAAAGACAAAGGGGCAGGTAAATCCGGGAATGCTAAAAAAGATATTACTTGAGTATTTAAATAAACAGTATAATTAGAGATTAAACTAAACCTCGCATAGGGAAAAATGTATGGAGAAGAACCTGGGGTAAAGGAGAGTAATCTGCGATGAAAAAAAAGATATTTTTGACTTTTGTCGGTCTGTTTATCCTTTCCGTTATCATTGGTGGTGATGCACGTGTTTCACAGGCTCGCAGACAAGAAGAATCTATATACAGGAACATTGAACTTTTTATAGATGTAGTGGAGATAGTAAAAGACCAGTATATAGAATCTGTAGAAGATAAAGAACTGATATATGGGGCATTAAAAGGGATGTTGTTATCCCTTGACCCTTACAGCGCATTTCTTGAGCCCGAAATGAAAAAGGAACTACAGATAGAAACAAAGGGAGAGTTTCACGGGGTAGGGATGGAGATTACCCTTAAAGAGGGTATCTTGACAGTCGTAAGTCCTATAGAAGAAACACCTGCATGGAATGCAGGAATAAAGGCTGGAGATAAAATAATAGAGATTGATGGAGAATCTACAAAAGGGCTTAGTACCTTTGAAGCAGCCCAAAAACTGAGGGGTAAAAAGGGTACTGAGGTAACCATCAGTATTTTGAGAACAGGCCTTTCAGAGTTGAAGAAAATAACACTTGTCAGAGATGTAATAAAGGTAAAATCAATAAAAACAAAAGTTCTTGATAACGGTGCAGCGTATGTCAGAGTGAGAGACTTCCAGGAAAGAACTGCTGCAGACCTTGCAAAAGTATTAGAAGACCTTAACATAAACAGAATCCAAGGGCTGGTTCTTGACCTCAGGAACAATCCAGGGGGGTTGCTTACATCGGCAATTGATGTCAGTGAATTATTCCTGCCGAAAGGAAAACTTATCGTCTATACACAGGGCAGGGAGAAAAAAGATAGAAGTACGTTTAACAGCAGGAAAAACCCTGTATGGAGTAAGCCTGTAGTCCTTCTTTTCAATCAGGGAAGCGCCAGTGCTTCTGAAATAGTTATAGGTGCTTTAAAAGATAACATTAAGGAAATCGCTACGGTCGGGATGAAAACATTCGGCAAGGGGTCTGTACAAAATCTCATACCGCTTAAAGATGGCTCTGCCCTTAAGTTGACCATAGCCCATTACTATACACCTTCAGGAATATGCATTGAAGGCAAGGGGATAGAACCTGACGTGGAGGTAGAACTGCCAGAGGACAAATCTGTAATTCCCGGAGAAACGGACGACCTGCAGTTTCAAAAAGCAGTTGAAATACTTAGGCAACGTTTGAATGAACAGATATCAAAGGCAGGAAAATAATGTCCAAAGGTAATAATAAAGGGTTCAGCAACAGGCAGGACATATCTCCTTTTGTACCTCTGGTTCTATTCCTCATTTTGTGTATTTTGCTGGTAGCCGTCGGTTTGCTGAGAGAGTTCAGAAGAGAAATTACTGTTGTGCCTCCTCCGGTTGTTGAAAAACCACTACCTGAATTGAAGAGAGAAAAACTGCCTGGGGAAACTGGCAGATTCAAGGTTGCCTTAATTATAGATGATGTGGGCTGGAACAGAGATATAATAAGAGAGGTTGAAAAAATAAAAAGGCCTTTAACTTTGTCACTGCTTCCAAAAGCACCCTATAGTAAGGAGATATTTAATACTTTCAAAGGCAATAAGAACCTTGAGTTAATACTTCATCTGCCTCTCGAGCCAGAACCTCCGGCACAGTCTCTTGATAAAGGATTGCTCAAAATGAACATGACGGATGAAGAGATAGGTCAACAATTCAATGAGGATATTAAAGGTTTTTATCCGTACATAAGAGGACTGAACAACCACATGGGTTCCCTTTTCACCTCCGACGAAGAAAAGATGCGTGTTTTGCTGAGAGAAATAGCATCTAAAGACCTTTTCTTTGTAGACAGTATGACCTCAAAGAAGAGCAAGGGATATCTACTGGCAAAGGAAATGGGAATAAAGACTGCAAAGAGGGATGTCTTCATTGATAATGAATCAGACCCCGAATATATAGAAAGACAGGTATGGGAACTTGTAGATACTGCAAAAAAACATGGTAAGGCGGTAGGTATTGGACATGCGAAAAAGAGCACGATAGATGTTCTGAAAGATGTCATACCTGAAATAGAAAAAGAAGGGATAGAAATCGTTCCTGTCTCCTCTCTCCTTGAATAAAAAAGGGGACAGGCTACTTTTTAAAAAATCAATCGTGAGCAAAAAAAACATATACCATGAGCAACAGGAACTCAAGAAAAAGTAGCCTGTCCCCTTTTTGGATAATGGGGATAGAAACATCCTGTGATGAAACAGGAATAGGACTGCTCAAAGACAGAAGAATAATTGCCAGTCTTATAGCAACCCAGGAAGAGATACATTCAGAATACGGCGGTGTAGTACCTGAACTGGCGAGTAGAGCGCATGTTGAGAGGATAGACAAACTTTTCTTAAAAGCACTTAAAACAGCAGGAATAAATCCTCAGGATATTAACTGCATTGGAGTAACCAGCCATCCCGGTTTGAAGGGTTCCCTTATGGTGGGCGTCTCTTTTGCCTGCGGACTCGCTTATAGATTGAACGTACCGTTATACAAGGTTAATCACATCCAGTCACATCTTGCTGTGAATTTTCTTCAACCTGAGGTTGAATTTCCTGCTGCAGGACTTGTCATTTCCGGAGGGCATACAACCTTTTTTTACATAAAGGGACCTGTGGAGTTTACAGTTATAGGAAAAACCCTTGATGATGCCTGCGGAGAGACATTTGATAAGGTCGGCAGGATGTTAAAACTCGGATTCCCCGGAGGTCCGCATATAGAGAAGGCGGCAGAGAAGGGTGATGAAGATAAGATAAGGTTCCCGGTTGCTCTACTGGAGAAAGACTCTATAAACTTTAGTTTCAGCGGACTGAAAACGTCAGTGCTTTATTATGTCAAAAAAAACGGGTTGAAGAACATCCCTGATATATGTGCAGGATTCCAGAAAGCGGTTGGGGATACCCTGATTGAAAAAACAAAAAGATGTCTGGATAGATACAATGTGAGGTCATTTTTACTCGGAGGCGGGGTGGCCCGAAACAGATACATCAGAAAAAGATTTCAGGAGGTTCTTGGGGAGAGGAAAATAAAGGTCTTCATCCCTGAAGAAAAACTCTGTATGGACAATGGGGCAATGATAGCCATAATGACCTCTTTTCTTTTACAGTACGGAATTTCTCCCTCAGCAAGAACAATAGAAGTGATACCTACCTGAAGGAATATATGGAGGAAAAATGCCGGGCAGAGAACATATTGATATAACCAGAACAGCAGTGAACAGCCTGCCTTCGTGGCAGAAAAAGATACTTGGAGAAAAGGGCAGAGGTCTTATTATTGAAGATTGTACAATGCCTGATAGATACTTTGACATAAAAGGTGGTGGCTATGAGAAATCTCTTCCTTATGCACTGTTGATTGACAATATCCAGTTTCACTACATCCCCAATACACCAATAGAGGGCGAGTACAGGTTCTGGAATGTCGTCAAAGACAGGAATGGCAGACCGTTAAGGTTGGAAAGAGTCATGGATGAAGGAAACATCAACTGGAAACATGCCTCAAAGGGATTCCTGTATTACATAGATAGTGCTGTGAAGTCTCTCAGGGAAGACAAAATAGAAGATTTTGCTGGATTTGCCGGTGTTCTTCTGCATACGTTGCAGGATGCAGGCGTAGGCAACCATGCACTGGAGGGCGTTGATGGGACTGACATATTTGTTCTTGACCGCCTCATTAAACCTCCGGCAGACAGGCCCCTATTCATTCCGTCGGTAGTCCTGTCAACACTCAATATTCCGGAAATACCCGTATGCAGGCCCTCTCTTCTCGGAACCTCCGTTAAGGAAACAGCCTTTCTGCTGTACACTGAGTACTACAACATGGTTTCTTCTGCGAGGATAAAATTGATACCCATTGTCTTAAGCACCTATGCGAGTAACAAAGAAGAAACCGACCGGCTCTATTCTGAGATGCTGTACAGATGTGCGCGGTTATGCACGAGCGTTTTATACACAGTCATATGTATAGCATCCGGGAAACTCTCACAGAGAGAATCCGCCGCTCTGAAAAAGATATATCTTTCCGACCTTAAGCCGATAAGAGAGCCGCGTATACTTTCACTGCCTTACAGGTTTTTGAGGATGCTCAAGGATGCCGCGCTTAACGAAAATCAGAAGGCGGTGCCTCTTGAACTTCTCGTGGGCGAAAACGGGAAGAAGCGAAGGAAGGTTTTTAAGAAAGGGCTGGGTACCGGGTGCCACTATGAATATGTTCTCTCTTATGAACTGCCTGCCGGCATATATAAAAAGTTTATGTGTTATGCTGGACTTCACAGCAGACTCGGAATGGGCGGGAACGCCTTCATAATAGTGAAATTCCGGGGCAGGAAAAAATTCAGCGAGAGATTCAATGAGAGAAAACCTTCCGCTAAAATAGAGGTGTCTGTCTTCAAAGGTGGACTGCTTGAACTTGTCGTCAGATGCGACAGAGGAATGACAGGAATCAAAAATAATATTGTGTGGGGCGACCCTGTG
>CAYOYL010000218.1:0-7891 GCA_964408175.1 uncultured bacterium | reverse complement strand
TAGAAATAGCAAAGATTGACTTCACATCTTCTGAAACTTAAATATTTCCAAAGACCATCTTTTCCTTCAGGCTCATTCTGCATTGGAAAAGAGTTCCTTTTGTATAGATTCCATTAATTTTTATGGTTGTTATTTCCCTTCCCCTTCCTTCTCAATGGACTGAAGAATGGAAGAGGCGATAATAAGACTTGCAATGGCACCGTATATCGCCCCCCATATCAAAGCAAGAATTCTGAAGCCACCACGCAAGCCAAGCATGGTGACCCCAAATCCATGAATAAGGCTTACGAAGATTGCTCCAGCGATAATACCCATTCCCCTGTTTCTTGTTTTGTCCACAACGGCACCTACTATAGCACCTACCACAGCACCTAAGATTATGGCTCCAAGCAGCATCTGTATCCAACTGTTGCCCAAGAAAGCCTCTTTAGAAGAAAATAAACGGTCAACAACGCCAAAGATTAAAAATGTTATGATACCTATAATAGCTCCTGCGAGCGGACTTTTAACCTTCATCTTTTACCTCCTTGTCGTATGTTGTAAATCTTTGCGTTAATGCACCCTCTATTTTATCTGAAAAGTCTTGAGGTGTCAAATAAAATGTGGAATTATTGCCTGCATTTTGTGCTTGCGAAAAGAGTGAAGGTGTGATTAAATGGATAGAGGATAACTGGTGGAAGATAGGGCATGGTATAAACACTTTGCAGAGTTATCAACCAGCAGGCACAAAAACATAAAATAGGGGAGGGGTACAATGAGAAAAACAAACCTGAGTACCTTCAGAAGGTATTGTTCAAGGCCAGAGCGTATCGTATGGGCAGTTGCTGAATACGAAGGGAAGCGGAGTATCTGTCCATTGGGTTGGAAGATGAATACATCCGGTTCGCCTCCTATGATTGCTGTTAGTATAGCACCCTCAAGATTTACGCATGACCTGATAGTCCACTCTGGAGAGTTTGTTCTTGCGTGGCCTGGCGAAGAACTCTCTGAAACAACTCTTTTCTGTGGTACCTGCAGTGGAAGTGATGTTGACAAGATTAAAGAAACAGGTTTATCTATTACCCATGGACAATATGTAAAGGTGCCTCTTATCCAGGAATGTATAGCCAATCTTGAGTGCCGTCTGGCAGGACGACTTACCACAGGCGACCATACAATATTTGCCGGTGAAATCCTGGCGGTTTGGATTAATGAAAACCCAAGCCGGATTTTGTGCTCAATTGACCAGTCAGCGGGATATGATTTTCTCCTTGAAAGAGAGGGATATCGTTTTGGGGTTGTTAAAAAGAATTAAAAAAATTATCAGTTTTAAAGTAAATATGGCTGATGGATAAATTTTTAGCAAGGGTATTATTTATAATTGGGCTGTTACTCATCTTTGCGGCTTTTTTAATTGCAAAAGGGGTAAAGATGCCCTTTGGCAGGTTGCCCGGAGATATAATCATAAGAAGACCCAACTTCTCTTTCTATTTCCCCGTAACGACCTCTATTATAATAAGCATAATATTGTCATTCATATTTTTGCTGTTATGGCGTCGTTGAAAATGCCTACAATTCTCTTGTAAGAATTGCCCTGTGAAAAAAATTGACTTCTGGGGAAGAAGTGGAATAAAATAATACAGTTACCTTAAAGACTGATGGTTTTTGTCTGTAGGGGGGGCATGAATATACTGATGCTTCAAAAGTTTTTTATGTGGTGTACAGTTATAAACGGTTTTCTGTACATCATTACGGCAGTTATCTGTGTATATGCCAGTGACTGGCTGTACCGCATACATAGCAGGTGGTTTCATCTATCAAGGGAAACCTTCAACGTTACACTTTACTTGTTTCTCGGATTTTTCAAAATCATCTTTCTGATATTCAATGTCGTCCCCTACATCGTGCTGCTTATAGTAGGATAAAATTGATACCATCCCTTGTCTTTTTAAAACATGAAATAATGGAAAAAGGTTGAGACTATGGATTATTTTTCTATTTTTGCTGTCTCTTTTGCCATAGCATTTTCCGGGGCGATGGCTCCCGGCCCCCTACTGGCAGCGGTCATTTCAGGGAGTTTGAAGAGAGGTTTTAAAACAGGACCGTTGATTATATCAGGTCATGCCTTTCTGGAAGTCTTTATGGTCGCTGTTCTTGTCCTCGGGCTGGGCAGGTTTATAAACACCCCGGAAGTTATCAGAACAATATCTGTAATCGGGGCTGTTATCCTTATGTATTTCGGTGTTAACATGCTTCGCATCATTCCTGCAACCAACATGGATAACCTCTCAACATTTAGGGGTATATCTTCCAATATGTTCCTGCAGGGCATCACGTTGAGTATTGCCAATCCTTACTGGGCAGTTTGGTGGATAACCATCGGGCTGGGACTGCTTCTATCCGCCAACCAGAAAGGGCTGTTGGGACTTGTATTCTTTTTCACAGGCCACATTCTTGCTGACCTTGTCTGGTACAGTTTTGTATCCTTCAGTCTGAGCCGTGGGAAAAGATTTGTCTCACCCCGTGTTTACAGAATAGTTCTGAAGGTATGTGCGTTTATAGTGATTTCCTTCGGCCTGTATTTTGGAATAAATGCCTTTATATAGTACGGTGGATAACAGTATGTCAAAGAGGGTAAGAAGCGTGGATTTGGCAGGTTTTCAGAATATGTGTTAAACTTACTTGTGAGGTGACTGAATGCTGAAGCCCGATAGTAAAAGGAAAAGCAGGATAAACCTGCGCAAGGTTATATATATCCTCCTGATATTGCTTCTTGTCTATACCCTGACCGGTTTTCTGCTCGTTCCGCGTGTCGCACGGACCGTTGCCGAAAAGAAACTTACGGAAAAACTGCACCGTACAGCCACCATCAATGCTATAAGACTGAATCCCTTTAATCTCTCACTGCAGATAGAAGGTCTCAGTCTGACCGAAAAAAACAGTTACGAAACGTTTCTCCATTTTGATGACCTGTATCTATCTTTGCGTTTTAGTTCGCTCTTTCGCCGTGCCCTTCTGGTAAAACGGATACACATAGAGAGGCCTTACTTCCATCTGGTGCGTGAATCAAATAATCTATACAACTTTACCGACCTGATAACAGGAAAGGAGGATTCAGGCGGTGTTCCCCTGCGTTTTTCACTTGCCAATATTACCATTGCAGGCGGACGTATCTATTTCAAGGATGAACCTGAGAAAATTACCCATGTGGTGGACGACATCCGTATCAACCTGCCGGTTGTTTCCAACCTTCCCTATTACGAGGATGTGTTCGTTAAACCTTATTTCGGGGCGGTGGTAAACAAGACGCCTGTTTCTTTTGTGGGAAAGACCAAACCATTTCACAGGTCTCTCGAAACATCCTTTGATATAAACATTGACCGTGCCAGAATCCCCTACTACCTGACCTACGTGCCTTTTCCCCTGAACTTTAAGGTGCTTTCGGGGGACCTGACCACCCGACTGAAGATTTTCTGGATGCAGTATGCGGACAAAAATCCTGACCTTCTTGTCTCCGGCGGCATCAATATTGATGATATTGCCTTGATGAGCCTGAAAGACGAACCTGTCTTTACACTGCCGGGGCTTGGTGTGGATATATCATCACTGAATGTTTTTTCCCGCAGCCTTGACTGTTCGCGGATTTCCCTTGAGTCCCCTGAATTCTGGCTCAGCCGTGATGAAAAAGGTGTTCTCAATACAATCGCCCTTATACCTGAGAAGAAAAAGACTGTTGAGAAGAAGGGGGATGTAACCCCTTTTTCCGTAAGAGTAAAGCAGATTGGTATTGTAGAGGGTAAACTGTATTTTTCAGATGCGAGCAGCGGAAGGCTGTTTAAGAACGGCCTCTCTCCCTTCAACTTCAATATAGATAACTTCAGTACGGTGAAGGATGAAGAGTCAGAGTTCAGTTTTACTGCACTCACCCAACTGAAGGAAAAAATTGAAGCAGGCGGGTCATTTTCTATAGTTCCGCTTGTCTCCAGTGGCAGGCTGGAGGTTAACGGTGTAACCCTGAATAATTACAGCCCTTACTATGAAAAAAATATACTCTTTGAGGTAAAGGACGGTGGAGTTGATATATCCGGCAGGTATAAATATACAGGTGAGGGAGTTACATTCTCTGACATTTCCCTATCACTGAAGTCTCTGAGTTTGTGCAAAAAAGGGGAGCAACCGTTTCTCTCAGTGCCTGTTTTTTCCCTGACTGGGACAGGTGTGGATATCAAGGAACGCAGGCTGGCGTTGGGTACAGTGGATAGTAAGGATGGTATCATAAGGTTCCAGCGAAGAGAAGATGGTAAACTTGACATCCTGCCTCTCCTGCCGACAAGAGAGCAGAAGACCGGGACCGCCGGTCCGGAGATAAAACAGGAAGATAAAGGACCCTGGCTGGTGAGTGCAGGAAGGGTGGAGATGAGCGGCTATACCATTCAGGGAGAGGACAGAACGCCGGCTGACGATGTCCTGTTTGATATCAGCCGCATCTCCTTCAAGGCAAAAGATATCTCTACTGAGGAGAATCACCGCAGTCCTTTCTCCCTTGCACTGCTGCTCAACAAAGAAGGTCAGATATCACTGGATGGTCAGATGGGTATAAAACCCAGTTATTTCTCTTTCAACAGCAACCTGAAGGATATTCCTGTCACTCCCTTTCATGGATACATTACTGAGCGTGTAAGTATGATGTTAACCGGAGGAACGGTCTCTTCATCCGGGAATTTTTCTCTGGTAAAGAGAGACAACAAACCTGCAATAACATATGAAGGAAATGTATCCATTGACGGATTTGCAGCGATAGACAGACTCAATGGTGACCCTTTTTTGAACTGGAAGAACCTGAGTCTGACAGGACTGAGGTTCGGGAGCAATCCCGATGCCTTTGAACTGGGCACCATATCCCTGAATGATTTTTACTGTGGACTGATTGTCAATTCTGACAGAACCACCAACATCAAGACGATTTTTAAGCAGCAGGGGAAAGGGGGAGAAGCAACTGAGGTACCACCTGACAAAAAGGAACAGGCAGGGGAAAAGATGCCGGTATCCATAGGTAAGGTTGTGCTTAAGGCAGGGGAGATAGAGTTCATAGACAGAAGTATACAGCCGAACTATACGGCAACCCTGAAAGGTTTTGAAGGGGATGTCTCCAGTATCTCCTCTTTGAAAACCCAGTCAGGTGCGGTCAGTATGAAGGGTAAACTTTACGGCCACAGTCCGATAGAGATTACAGGTAAGATAAAGCCTCTGGCAGAGGACCTTTACGTTGACCTGAAGGTATCTTTCAGAGATATAGACCTGACTTCAACCTCGCCCTATTCAGGGAAGTACCTCGGGTATGTTACTGACAAGGGAAAACTGACTCTGAACCTTGATTATTTGATTGAAAAGAGAAAACTGGATTCCCAGAACAGAATTTTGCTTGACCAGTATATACTGGGAGAAAGGGTGGAGAGTCAGGATGCCACAAAACTGCCGGTAAAATTTGCACTGGTACTCTTACGGGATGTTTCAGGACAGATACAACTGGACCTGCCAGTCTCAGGTTCACTGGATGACCCCAAGTTCCGTATCGGTCAAATTATTATCAAGGTGCTGGTGAATATTATTACCAAGGCGGTGACCTCCCCGTTTAAATTTCTGGGGATGATGTTCGGCGGAGGTGAAGACATCAGTTATGTGGAATTTGAGTACGGCAGTTCCGAGATTAGCGAAGACGGACTGAAAAAGGTTGATACCATTATAAAGGCGATGCAGAACCGTCCGGGTATCAGCCTTGAAATCAAGGGTTTAGCAGACAGGGAGAAAGATACCGAGCAGTTGAGAAATGCATCTTTTGATAAAAGGCTCAAGACGCAGAAACTTAAAGAGATAACCGGCAAGGGCAAACCTTCTGTTTCAATTGAGGACGTGACCATTGAACAGGAGGAATACCAGACCTACCTGTGGCTTGCATACAAAGCGGAGGATATGCCCAAACCCCGTAATGTTATAGGTTTTGTGAAGGAACTGCCTGTTGAAGAGATGGAACAGAAGATTCGGGAAAACATAAAGATACAGGAAAGTGACCTTTTGTTTCTTGCTCAGGCACGCAGCCTTGCAGTGAAAGACTATCTGTTGACCGCAGGTAAGATTGAGCAGGAACGTATCTTCCTTGGGGAATCCAGAATACTGAGTGAGGAAGAGAAGCCCGGAATGAAAGTCAGCCGTGTGGAATTTGGACTTAAGTGAGTTTAATCTTCTCGCCGATTTTATTAAAAACCATCTATGGATATAGAGATTACAGAGCAGTTTCAACAGGCGATAGACCTTGTAGAAAGAGAGAATAGAAATGTCTTTGTAACGGGTAGGGCCGGTACAGGCAAGTCCACACTCCTCCGTTATCTGCGTACGATAACACGAAAAAAAACAGTTGTCCTCGCCCCTACAGGTGTCTCTGCCCTTAATGTGCAGGGTCAGACCATCCACTCCTTTTTCCGTTTCAAGCCGGATATCACCACTGATAAGGTGAAGAGGATAATCAGGGGTGACAGGAAGAACATCTATAAGAGACTGGATACCATTATCATAGATGAGATATCAATGGTCAGGGCAGATATCCTGGACTGTGTGGACAGGTTTATGCGGCTGAACTGCGGCAGTTACCTGCCGTTTGCCGGTAAACAGGTTCTTTTTTTCGGGGACCCATACCAACTGCCTCCGGTTATCACACCCGCAGAAAAGAAGATATTTGAGGGGAGGTACGCAACAGGATATTTTTTCTCTGCTGCCGTGATGGGGGAGGTCTCTTTTGATATCATTGAACTGGAAAAGATATTCAGGCAGCATGACGAAGATTTTATAGGGATTCTCAACAGCATAAGGAACAATACTGTAACGGAGGAGATGCTGGAAGAACTGAACAGCAGATACGACCCTGATTTTGTACCAGATGGAGAAAGTTTTTTTATCTCACTGACCACCAGAAATGATTCATCTTTAAGGATAAATGAGGTCAGGTTAAGGAATCTGCCCGGTAAGGAATACACCTTTACAGCAGAGACTGAGGGTGTCTTTGATAAGGCATCATATCCCACGGATAAGACCTTACATCTGAAAGAGAATGCACAGGTAATGCTGTTGAATAATGACTTCCAGAAGAGATGGGTGAATGGGAGTATAGGTAAGATTATTCAGATACTGCCTGAAGAGGAAAATATAAGGGTTCAACTGACCGATGGGCGGGTGGTTGATGTTGCTCCTTATAAGTGGGAGATATTCCGCTATATCTACAATGAGGCAACGGACCGGATTGAGACTGAACAGGTAGGTTACTTCAAGCAGATTCCCTTAAGGCTATCCTGGGCGGTGACAATACACAAGGCACAGGGCAAGACATTTGACAATGTGATAATGGATATTGGTGGTGGCGCTTTTACCCCAGGGCAGGTATACGTTGGGTTGAGCAGGTGCGTCTCCATTAAGGGTCTGGTACTGAAGAAAAAGATAAGGAAGAGGGATATCTTTATAGACTGGAATGTGGTAAGGTTTATGACAGGGTACAGGTACGCCATTTCCGAGAAGGAGATGTCGCTCTCTGAAAAGATAGACCTGATAAAGAAATACATCAACAGGAAAAAAGAACTGGAGATAGTGTACCTGAAGAGTAGTGATGAAAAGTCTGAAAGGGTGATTTTGCCAGAGTATGTGGGTGAAATGGAGTATATGGGGAAGTCATTCATCGGGATAAGGGCTTTCTGTCTGAAGAGCAACGAGATGCGCATATTTCGCGTGGACAGGATACTCTCTCTTCATCCTGTCAGTTCCTGATTCTCTAAAATTCCGACATAAGGAAATGCAGAGGAAAGAAAGCAGTTTCCGTGCTCGAAACAGCCCTTCGGGCTTTGGCTTCAGCACAGGTAAGAACTACGGC
>CAYOYL010000217.1:0-2828 GCA_964408175.1 uncultured bacterium | reverse complement strand
GCCCCCTCGTTTCCCACAGATTCAGTGTTCAAAACTATAAAAAGGCAGCCCTTGTGCACAAAAGAGTAATAGAGGGGCCCAAAAAGGTCTTTGTGTATCTCTTCATTGCCTCTCACCTTCTCTATCTCATGGTTGCCAATCGTATAGTATATAGGGACATTCAGTTTTTTTACAACTCCAAGATACTCCTCATACTGTTTTCTAACTACATTAACATCTTTGTTGCCGCTTATCCTGTCTCCAAGGTGAACCGTGAAGTCTACACCTGACCGGTTAATTTCACTGATTATTTTTTTTAAGACTTCAGGCTGACCAAAGACCCCCTTCGGCTGGTTGTCCCCGACAACAGCAAAGGTGAAACCCTGCAAGGAATTTTTGTTACGGGAAGGAACCACACTGGTCATCTGCGGAGCGGCAAACACTTCAAATACCATTTCGGATAAGATAATAGTCCATAACCATCTGCTTTTTCGCATTATTTAATCCTTTACCCCTTACCCCTCACCTCAATCCTCTCCCCCGAGGGGCGAGGAGAAAATGGAAAGCATCTTATATCTCTCTCCCCCAGGAGCAGAAGAGCGATGAGTGGTACCTTAATCCTCTCCCACAAGAGGAGAGGAAATCAAGAGTAATCTGTTTGCACTACCAGTTACCTATGTCATCATCTGTTTCAAACCTCCTGTCAGGTCCGGCGCAGATGAGCAGGTAAGGTATGTTTGAGTAAACGTCCTGAGGATATTTGTAGGTAATCGGGGTCTTCCAGGAGTCAAGGATATTATCGTCTCTGTCCATATCTTCCATCTTGAACCTCATATAAGGACCCTTCCAGTGTTTACTGTCAACCGGTCCCTGAAGTTTTTCAACCAGTATGCTGCTGCCTTCACCATCAAATGCAGGATAGTCTCCAAAATCAGTACCGTACATTGAAAGTGCTGCTTCGAGAGAGGCGATAACCACCTCGGTCTTCACCACAAGGGCACGGACCCTTGCCTTCCTGTACATAGGCACCGCAAGGGAGGCAAGGAATGAAACGATGACCATAACAACAAGTATTTCAAGAAGAGTGAGACCTCTGTTGGTACCCCTCACCTTAGTCCTCTCCCAAAAATCCACTCACTTTTTGGATTTTTTCCATCGTGTCCCGTAGGGTGTATCCTCAAGGAGAATTCCTTTATCTTTAAATAGAGCCCTTATCTCATCAGACCTCTTAAAATTCTTCTCTTTTCTCGCCTGTTCTCTTTCTTTCAACAATCTCTGTTCTTCCTCAGAGAGTTTTGTCTCTTCTTTTTCCAGTATAAACAGAATGCTGTCTATCTCATCGAGAAATGACCTTACCTCTTCCGCATCCTTCTGCACGAGGATGCCCTGCGACAGGGCAACGTTGACCGACTTCATAAGACCAAAGACACCTGCAAGTGCAGCGGATATGTTAAGGTCATCCGCGAGCCCCTCAGTAAAAGCATTTCTTGCTTTCTGTATTTCTTCCTTTATGTCTTTATTGCTGTCTCCGCCCGTGCAGAAGTCAAGCGACTGATAAAATGCATTGTAGTTTTTTACAGTGTTTTCAGCCTGAACGAGCGCCTTCTCCGTAAAATTGAGCGGGTCTCTATAGTGGGTTGAGAGCAGTAGATACCTCACAGCAACAGGGTTGTAACCTTTTTTTGTTATATCCCTCAGTGTATAGAAATTCCCCTTTGACTTGGACATCTTTTCGCTGTTGACCAGCAGATGTGCACAGTGCATCCAGTAGTTGACGAATTTCTTGTCTGTTGCCGCCTCACTCTGGGCAATCTCATTTTCGTGGTGCGGGAAGATGTTGTCAACCCCTCCGGTATGTATGTCAAAACTCTCTCCCAGATACTTCATACTCATTGCGGAACACTCTATGTGCCAGCCTGGTCTGCCCCTGCCCAGTTCGGTATTCCAGGAGACATCCTCTTCTTTCTCCTCTTTCCATAAGGCAAAGTCGCGCACATCCTCCTTGTTATACTCATCAACCTCAACCCTTGCCCCCGGCTTGATGGCCGAAAGGTCTATCCCTGACAGTTTGCCGTAAGGAGGAAATTTGGCAATGCTGTAATAAATCGCCCCCTCCTTCTCATATGCATAACCCTTCTCCAGAAGTTTTTTTACAAGGGATACCATCTCCTGTATGTGTTCAGTGGCTCGCGGCAGGTGGTCAGGCCTCTTCAGACGGAGTGTTTCCATATCCTCCATAAACGCCCTTGTGTATCTTTCAGTATACTCTCCGAGGCTGATACCCTCTCTGTGCGCTCCGGCAATGGTCTTGTCGTCAACGTCGGTGATGTTCATCACCCTTAAGACCCTATACCCCGCATACTCAAGGTACCTGTGCAGGAGGTCTTCAAATATATATGCCCTGAAGTTGCCTATGTGAGCCAGGTCATATACCGTGGGCCCGCAGGTATAAAGCCCGACAACACCTTCCTTGATAGATTTAAAATCCTCCTTCCTCCTCGTCATCGTATTATAAAACCTTATCATTTGTCTCCCTGTAGTTTTTCATCAAGAAAATCATAGGCTATCTGCCTGTATTTTTTCAGAAAACTATGGCCTTCTGTATGCAGAACCATCTTGAAGTTATCCCTGGCACTTAACAATGAAAAGACCTTTGACACATTTTCCGAAAGGTTGTTCATTGCCCCTCCCATAAAACCCTTCTCCTCAAGAGTGTACCCGCAATCGTTGAGGGCGTTTATAACCATTATGGAACGGGGTGCTGCCATTGCCAGATGCTCATGTATATCTATGGGGAATAACTTGCCTGTCCAGCAATAGGGTCTCAAACGAGGCCTGCCCACCCACCA
>CAYOYL010000216.1:0-4489 GCA_964408175.1 uncultured bacterium | reverse complement strand
TCTCTGAGCGTGTAAATGCCATAAAAGGGGTATCAGGGCACATAGCACTTGTTACAAAATTTTTTCTTCAGCAGTGCAGAGGACATTTCAGCGAGATTGTTTCGGGCTTTCGGAACAACGTCGCAAAAAACACCGCAAATAAAGAGTTTTTTCTCAAACAGTATCCCGTCAACCTCGCTTCAGTATTACAGTCATATATAAAAGGTCATCTTAATACACTGGAAAGACAGCAGGACAGGATAGAGATGCTCAATCCTTTGCAGGTGTTAAAAAGAGGCTACAGCATTACCTTCCTTGAAGGACATCCCTTAAAAGACGTAGGTAATGTACACAGGGGGGACAGACTCAAAACCCGGTTATATAAAGGGACAATAGACAGTATTGCGGAAGAGACCAACCACTCTTAGAACCTCTTCATTCCATATCTACGTCCTGTCTTGTATTCTGAAAAAGTAGATATGCAGAAGTTGAGATATATAGGTAACACCTCCCTGCCTCTGGAAAAGATTTCTGATTGAAAATCTATGGGATGAGAAAAAGACAATTTGTAAGAAAGTCATGTGGTAATGATATAATCTTGACAAAGCAAGAAAAAGGAGACATTGTGGATAAGTATACCCTTTCGGTGAAGGTGGACAAGAGAACTGTTGAAAAAATGAAGAAGTTTTGTTCTGAACGCGGACTCAAGTATGGATTTTTCGTGGAGAAATCACTTGAGGAGAAACTTCTCTCAGAAGAATTGAAAGAAGACATCCTTGACCTGAAAGAACACAGAAAAGAAGAGCCGTTAGCCGTCCCTCTTGAAGAATATATAAAGGTACATGATGTATAAGGTACTGCTTTTGCCTTCTGCCAGAAAAGACCTTGATGTTCTTGAGCGGAGAATATTCCTGCAGGTCAAAAGGAGGTTGGATGAACTGGCAAAAAATCCACGGATGTATGGTTGTCAGAAACTTACGGTTGAAGAAGGCTATAGATTTCGTTCGGGCGACTACCAAATCCTCTACAGGATAGATGATGTAGGTAAAAAGGTTTACATATACAGAATAAAACACCGAAGAGATGTTTATCGTTCGTTATAACCTTTCAATATACCTATCCAACTCGCAACTCTTGTGAACTAATCAAAGGATTCAGATTTTGGATTCCAAAATTTAGGTAACACCGATTTTTTCTGAAGGCTCGCCCAAATACTGGAGGGTAGATATAGGTAGATTGTAAGATACAGGATAGTCAAGGGGCCTCGCCCCCCTGATACCCCCACTGAGCATATATCCTTATTCCAGGTTCTTCTAATGCCCTGGCAAGATGTGTCTTCTTTTCATTAACCCCGTCTTTTAACTCTATATGAAATCCACCCTTTCACGGACTCCCCTTTCACATTTTAATACTTTCTGTTATAATTTGCAATGAGGCACTTAGGGTAAGGGACTGAAATACGAGGAGGATAAATAGATGAAGGAGACGATGACCCCAAAGGAGAGATGGCTGGCTGTAATGCAGAGAAAATCTCCGGACAGGATTCCTATGGACTACTGGGCAACAGGAGAGGTCAATGAAAAACTCCAGAAACACTTTGGGTGTGATAATATGGAGGATGTCTCCAAAAAATTGAAGATAGACCGTCTTGCGTATGTCGGGCCTGAGTACATTGGACCCAGAATACCTGAAGGTTCTGATATGTATGGTCTTAAATACAGGGATATGGATTATGGAACGGGCACTTACCCTGAATGCATAACCCACCCACTGGCAAAATTTAATACTGTGGAAGAAATAGATAAGAATTATACCTGGCCCAGTGCCGACTGGTTTGATTATCAGAAGATGAAGAGAGAATATGAGGGTAAAGAAGACTACCCGATAATATCCGGCGGGTCTGAACCATTTTTGACCTACAAAGACCTGAGGGGAGACGAACAGGCATACATTGACCTGATTGAAAATCCCGAAATCGTTGAACACAGTATGAACAAACTGTTCAGTTTCCGATACGAGTTTACCAGAAGAATTTACGAGACCATACCCGGGAAGGTCAACTTCAGTTATGTAGCCGAAGACCTGGGGGGTCAGGAAAGCCTGATGTACAGCCCTGCTCAGATAAGAAGGTTTTTTATCCCCTGGATGAAGAAGATGATGGAACTTGCCCACCAGTCAGGAGTCTATGTTATCTTTCATAGCGACGGGGCAATAAGGGAAATACTCCCGGATATGATAGATGCAGGGGCAGACGTTTTGAACCCTCTCCAGTGGAGGTGTAAAGGAATGGAGAAGGAAGGGCTGAAGAGAGACTTCGGGGAAAAACTGATATTCTATGGAGGGGTTGACAACCAGAAGGTTATGCCTTTTGGAACAGTGGAGGACGTAAAGAAAGAGGTGATTGAAAACATTGACATTTTCGGGAAGGGTGGGGGCTACGTTCTTGCTCCCTGCCACAACATCCAGCCTGTTACACCTGTGGAGAACATCATTGCGATGTATGAGGCAGGTTATGAGTACGGCTGGAACGTCTCCTGATACCGAAAGGAGAATTCTTTAGGAGGAACCAGATGGCTGAAGGTAAACTTACCTATACGCAGGCTGTAACAGAACTTGAGGAGATAGTGAAGGAGATTGAAAACGAGGATGTTGAGGTGGACCACCTGCTTGAAAGGGTTAAGAGAGCATCTGTCCTGATAAAATTCTGCAAGGATAAACTGAAAAATACTGAAGGAGAGGTCAAAAAGGTTCTCGCTTCCCTTGAAAAAGACAACAAGGAGGAGCAGGAATAGTGGATGGATAATCTTTTGTCTTCTCTAAAACATTCCAGACCCTTCAGGGAAATCACAGAACTCACCGGAAAAGGAGAAAGATATACTGCCAGCGGAGGGGAAGCCCCTTTTTATTCATATCTGCTCACCGGGATATTTAATGTACTGAAAAAAAGCATCCTCGTTGTTCTGCCCGAAGAGCAGACAGCGGAGACATTTTATCAGGACACAGTGACCTTTACAGGGGATAGGCACGTCAGATTCCTTCCAGCCCCGGAGATTTTTTCAGAGGAGACTGAAAACATCTCCAGCGTTATGTTTGAGAGGGTTGTAACACTGTCAGAGATTTCTAATGCTGAAGAGCCTCTTATCCTTGTCGCCCAGCCTGCTGCCCTTCTGATTGAGAATATCCCGTCTATGCAGGAGTTTGCAAGGTCATCCCTTGTTATCAGCACAGGCAGTGACCTCAGGAGAGATGCATTTCTTGAGTATCTCTTGGGTTACGGCTATGACGAAACAGAGGTTGTTGAGCAGCCCGGGGAGTTTGCCAGACGTGGAGGTATAGTGGATGTCTTCCCTCTGAGTTCTGAGTTCCCCTTAAGGGTGGAATTTTCAGGAAACAGGATAAACTCTGTAAGGAGATTCCAGGTGGCAGGACAACGTTCCTTTGAGAAGATAAAGGATTTTACGCTCCTGCCCCTGAGTGAAAGATTCATTGGCGGCACAAGGGATAAAAGCGTTATTGAGGAATTGAACCCCGACCTTACATTTTTTATAGAGCCTGAACGCTTTTATAGTTCCCCACTCTTTGAGGAGATGAAAAACAGGCACCTCCTTGATGAGGAAGGCCTGAATGCCTGCATTGAAAGGGCAAATATTCTGCAGAAAGAGATTGCGTCATTTCCTACTAATCCTTCCCCCGCCACCGGGGTGAAGGGGAATGGTAAACGCCTGCATTTTAATGTCTTTCCGACACAGGAACGTTTCAAGGTTGAGAAAGAGATTGTCTGGAACCCGTATCAGGGAGAACGCATTTTAATATTTTCTGATAATGTTGCACAGGAGAACCGTTTGAAGGAGATACTGAACCAGCAGAGGGTTGATGTTGCCGGCCTCTCATTCCGCAGGGGGATGCTCTCCTCGGGTTTTTCTTTCCCCGAAGTAAATCTTACAGTCTTGAGCAATGACGAATTGTTCTCAAGATACAGGATGAGGCGCCCCTCTATGATGAGATATGCGGAGAACATTCCTCCGGGTAGTTATTCCGAGATAAGAGCAGGGGACTATGTCGTTCACTATAACGAGGGGATAGGCAGGTTTAGAGGGATGGAACGGATAACCACAGAAGGAAAAGAGGAGGAGTTTGCAGTCCTTGAGTATGAAGGCGGCGATAAGATGTATGTCCCTTTAAACCAGTTGTCTCTTGTGCACAGGTACGTAGGGGAGGGGATACCATCCCTCTCTCCACTGGGTGGGAAAAACTGGATAAGGGTGAGGGAGAAGGTAAAAAACTCCATCAGAGATATGGCGGCAGACCTCTATCAACTGTATCTGGAGAGAAAAAAGGAGAAGGGGATATCTTTTATGCAGGATGATGAGTTTCAGAGGGAGTTTGAGGGAAGTTTTATATACAGGGAGACCGAAGACCAGATAAAGGTCATTGAGGAGGTCAAGGGAGATATGATGTCCAGCAGCATTATGGACAGGCTTGTTTGCGGTGATTCCGGCTACGGGAAGAC
>CAYOYL010000215.1:0-14130 GCA_964408175.1 uncultured bacterium | reverse complement strand
GTTGGCGGGCTGGAAGACAGGGTTCACATAAAGCAGTTCACGCTCTTCCTTTTTGTGGAAAAGAGACCACAGTCTGCCTCCAAACTCTATCAAGAAGGTGGCTCTGAGGATATCGTTTTCCAAAACCACAGTTTTAAACTTTTGTATAGCCCTCTTTCTACCGTAATTGTTCTGGAGTGTATAGGGCAAACATATGTCTAATGGGGGCAGGGGACTTTCTTGTCCAAGATTACCTGACGGCATAGTATAATTTTCTAATCTTAACTCACTCATTTGAATGTACCTTAAAGGCTGATAACAGGTTAAACTACCAAAATATTACAGGAATAATGAGGATTTTTATAGCATATCAGTTCTTACCTGTCAACAGTTGTATTTTAACCAATTCTTTTAAAATGATATAATGCAGGGGTTATATAAAGGTTTATAAAAGAGATATTTTTTGGATACAGGGGGTTACATGGAAGAGAATAGAGGGTTGGTTGAGAATCCAGATTATCCTGTGAATCTTTCGGATGGTAATTTCAGTGATGCGGTAAAAAAATACGATATTCTTGTTGTGGATTTCTGGGCCCCATGGTGTATGCCCTGCAGGATGGTTGAACCTGCGGTAGAAAACCTTGCAAAAAAGTATCAGAATAGGGTAGTTTTTGGAAGGCTGAATGTTGATGAAAGCCCTAACACACCATCAATGTTTAGTATTATGTCAATCCCAACACTTCTTATATTTAAAGATGGTATAATGGTAGATACTATTATAGGTGCTGTTCCTGAAAAAATCATTGAAGACAAGGTACTGCAATTACTGACATAATGCAAGATATGTAATAGAGAGGATATAAAAGAATGAATAAAGAGATAGGAGTAGGGATTATAGGATGCGGTTTTGGCTCCCGCCACCACGGGCAAACCCTGGTAAAAGAGTATAAGAACAGGTTTAAATTAATTGCCTTCTGTGATGTGAACAAAGAACGGTTGGAACCAGTATGCAGGGAGTTTGGTGTAAAGGGATATGAAAATGTTGATGAGATGCTTGCAGACAGTAGTATAGAACTGGTAATAGTTGCTACAAGACCGCATTCCACTCATCCCCCTATTGTCATAAAGGCATTGAAGGCAGGTAAGAATGTGATTGTTGAGAAACCTATGTGTATCACATCAGAAGAGGCACGGGAGATGCTTAAGGTGAGAGATGAAACAGGTATGGTTTTAACTGTCCATCACAACAGGAGATGGGACCTTGACTATCTCAATATAAGGCAGGTTGTTGAGGAAGGGATTCTCGGTGAGCTCAAACTTCTCAGGAGTTGTTATCCAGGAGGTTTTGGAGAGAGGGAGTCCCTTTATGAGTGGGGCAGCCACCTGATAGACCAGGTTCTAAGACTCGCAGGAGGTTTGCCGGAAAAGGTTCTCGGTACTCTCGGATATCCTGACAATGAATGGGATAGACAGGGTTTCTTTTCTGTACAGATGCTATATAAAAGCGGAATGGTCGCCGAGGTTTCATCCATACCGCAGGGGAAGCCTTTTATCATTCCACGTTTCTATCTTCTGGGGAGCAAAGGGTCTATTGTCCATGACTGGGTGCAGACAAAGGATGACCCTATCTTGAAGCATATAAACTTTCAGTCCGCGGATAAGGGCTCACAGTTTGTTTCCTTCACTCCCAGATATTACAGCAGGCCGGAGTGGAAGATACCTTCTTATTATGAGAACATCTATGATGTGATAAGAAACGGTGCTGAGTTGGAGGTAAAACCAGAGCATGGACTGGAGACGGTTATGGTGATGGAAGGCATAATTGAAAGTGCCAGAAAAAAAGATTTTGTTGAGATAAAAAAGGAGGGCAGATAAATGAAAAACATCCTGCAGATAAACTACTGGACTGTAGGTGGTTTTGATGGTAAAAAACCTGTTGAACAGGCCCTGAAAGAAGTAAAAGAGATGGGGCTGGACGGTATTGAACTGACCTTTGGGGCAGGAGAGTTTGCACCCGGTATAACGCAAAAAAGATGCAAAGAAATCCGCAATTTTGCTGATGTACTTGGATTGAAAATAGCAACCTGTGCCAGTGGAACCTACTGGGACATTTCTCTCTCTGCAACCTCTTCCTCAACAAGGAGAAAGGCGATATCTTTTACAAAGGATTATCTTCAGGCTGCAGGTTGGGTTGGGGCGAAGGCATGCCTTATTATTCCGGGTGCGGTTTTTGTCCCGTGGGACGATAAGAAGCCTGTTATCCCCTATGCAAAGGTATGGGAACTATCAACAGCATCAATTAAGTCGCTTATTCCATCTGCTGCAAAGGCCGGCATCGTTATGGCAATGGAGAATGTCTGGAACGGTTTTCTTGCCGACCCTGTTGCCATGAAGACATTTATTGACCAGTTCAAGAGTAGATACGTAGGTGCATATTTTGACGTTGCAAATTGTGTTATCAACGGATTTCCCGAGCACTGGGTTGAAATTCTGGGCAAAAGAATAGCAGCAGTGCACATTAAGAACTTTAAAAGGAATGACTGTGCCGGAGGTTTACATGGTTTTGGAGACAACCTGTTGGAAGGCGATGTGAACTATAATGCGGTTATTAAAACCTTGAAAAAGATAGGATACAAGGGTCCTTTGACTGCAGAGATGATACCATTTTCTCGTGGAGAAAACCTTGTTCTGCCTGATATGGAACTTGCGCGTGACACATCCAAGAAGATGTTGAAGATATTTCGCTGATAGGTTTTTATTTTTCATTCTGGAGTTTCTTAATTTTTTCACGGTAATAAATCGCTTCCTCAAAATCAAGTTTTTTTGCGGCAGACATCATCTTTTTTTCCATCCGCTTCAGTGTTTGAAAAAGGTCCTTGCCGTAGAACTCCTCTTCCTCTTTTGCAAACTCTCTTTTTTCTGATGCCTTACCCGCACTGCCTATTATCTCCGTGACACTCTTGTAGATGGGTTTTTCAATGGAGCGTGGCGTTATTTTGTGAATTTTGTTGTATTCCGTTTGTTTACTCCTTCTGCGTTCAGTTTCCCTTATTGCTGCTTCCATTGCGGGAGTATTTCTGTTCGCGTACATAACCACCTCACCGTCAAGGCTGCGTGCTGCCCGGCCTGCTATCTGTATGAGAGAGGTTTCTGACCTTAAGAATCCCTCCTTGTCGGCGTCAAGTATTGCCACCAGACTTACCTCAGGCAGGTCCAGTCCTTCACGCAGAAGGTTTATTCCTACCAGAACGTCAAACTTTGCCTCCCTCAGGTTTTTCAGTATCTCAACCCGTTCAAGGGTCTCTATTTCATAGTGAAGATACTGCACCTTGATGTTAAACTCCTTCAGGTAGTCGGCTATCTCTTCCGCAAGGTTTTTGCTTATCGTTATTACCAGAATCCGCTGTTTTTTCGCCACCTTTTCTCTTATCCTCACAAGCAGGTCTTTTATCTGCCCTTCAGTCGGGCTCACGGTTACCGGAGGGTCCAGCAGTCCCGTAGGCCTGATTATCTGTTCAGCAACAAGGGGTGACTTTTCTCCTATCTTGTTAAGACCGCACCTGTTGAGTTCGTATCTTCCCGGGGTTGCTGAAACATATACAACCTGGTTTACCTTCTGTTCAAACTCATTAAATACAAGCGGTCTGTTATCAAGGGCTGAAGGCAGACGGAATCCGTAGTCCACCAGTGTCTCCTTTCTTGACCTGTCTCCGTAGAACATCCCTTTTATCTGCGGGATGGTTACGTGAGACTCGTCTATAAAGAGAAGGTAGTCCTCGGGGAAGTAGTCAAGGAGTACCTCGGGCATTTCTCCTGGGAGTCTGCCTGAGAGGTGACGGCTGTAGTTTTCAATTCCATGGCAGTATCCCAGTTCACCGAGCATGTCAAGGTCGTTGAGGGTTCTCATTTCAATACGCTCTGCCTCAAGCGGTTTGTTATTTTTCTTGAAAAACTCAACCCTTTCCTTCATCTCTTTGTTAATGTTTTCAATAGCCCTCTGGAGTTTATCGGAAGGCGTAACAAAGTGTTTTGCCGGGTATATGAAGACTTCTTTTTCTTCCGTCAGAACTTTTCCCGTAAAGGGTTCAAACTTCTGAAGTTTAAAAACCTTATCTCCGAGCAGTCCTATCCTTACGCCGGTTTCTTCATAAGAAGGGATTATTTCAATGGTATTGCCGCGTACTCTAAACCTTCCCCGTGTCAGTTCAAATTCATTCCTTTCATACTGTATCTCGACAAGACGTCTCAGTATGGATTTTTTCTCTATAAGTTGTCCTATGTTAAGATGCATCATCATTGACTTCTGGTCCTCAGGGCTGCCTATGGGGTATATGCAGGATACACTTGCCACAATTATCACGTCACGTGCGGAAAGAAGAGCACTCGTTGCGGCGAGTCTTAAACGGTCAATGTCCTGGTTTATGGATGCATCCTTCTCAATGTATGTGTCCGTTGCGGGTATGTATGCCTCAGGCTGATAGTAGTCATAGTAACTGACAAAGTACCGCACCCTGTTTTCAGGGAAAAATTCCCTGAACTCGCTGTATAGTTGTGCGGCAAGCGTTTTGTTGTGTGAGATTACAAGGGTAGGGCGGTTGACCGTATCTATAACGTTAGCCATAGTAAAGGTCTTGCCGCTGCCGGTTACTCCAAGCAGAATCTGTTCCTTTTCTCCTTTCTCGAGATTGTTTAACAATCTCTCAATTGCCTGCGGCTGGTCACCTGCAGGTCTGTATTGAGATACCAGTTTAAATCTTTCCATATCGTATTGTTTTACCCTTAAGGGTCTCAAATTTTAATAGAAAAGGGGACAGGCTACTTTTTCCATATTTAATATTATATGTTGGAATAGTTTTGAAAGATAATCAGATGTTTTCTTCTTTGTCATAACTTAAGAATAAAAAGTAGTTTGTCCCCTTTTCCGAAAGAATTTTTGACAGTGTAAATAAAAACCTTTATAATTAAATACTCTGTTTGATGCCCTGCGCGTAAGGAACGGAAACGTAGGTCTCTATTTCAAACAAAACATTTTTAAAAAGGAGGAAAGGGAAGATGAATATTTTAGCAAGGTATAAGGACGGTTCAGAGGTAAATGAGGGTGTTTTTAAGGTTTTGTCAGGGTATTCGCCTGATGGGGTTATGGATGTTTTCGCTTCAGACCAGCACAGTTCCTATCTCAAACTTACAAATGCCTTCTTTAAACACATTGGAGAAAAGAATAAAGAGGCAAATGATGAAGATGTAAAACAGGTCTGCCGAAGATTTGCGAAACATCTAAAAGGGAGTGTAACAGCAGCCTTATTCAATCATCTTGCGTTTTTAAGCCCAGGATTTAAAGAATTACTGGGCAGTGATGTCCTTTTGATTGGCAGGCTCGAAGATACAAAACCGATTGTGACCTCAGATGGAAGAGGGAAGATAGCAAAATTAGCAGTACAGCCTGAAGAGGTTGCTGATAAGGTGGATGGTTTCAAGACCCTCGTTTATTTAAATACGAACCATAAGGAGAGTTGGGAAAAGAATAAAGAGTGGCTTATAGATGTGTTTGAAAGGTGTAAGAAACTTGGAAAGCCGCTATATAACGAAACACTACTACTTGAAGAACCCGGAGAATCAAAGATTGATAAAGCAAAAAGGCTTCCGGAAGCCCTAATTAAAATGGCTGAAGAGTTCAGTCCGTACGGGAATTTTTATAAGACCCAGGTGCCAGTGCTGTGGACTGAAGACGAAGGAAAGGTTGTGAAGATAAGTTCTCCTGATGTAATAAGAGATACGGCAATTGAGATGGAGAAACTTTCTCCAAGGCCCTTGCTCCTTTTAAGTGCTGCCGTTGATTTTGAACAGTATTCTGTTCAGTACGGTTGTGTATCAGACCTTGTTTCAGGCCCTATGTGTGGAAGGGCATATTTCAAAGAATCATTCACTGACCAGCTTACAGTTGACTGGGATACTCTGGAAAAAGCATTCAGAAAGATTGCCATTCCCAGGATACAGCAGATAAGAACCCTTGCCAAGATTATGGCAAAACCGTGGTGGTATAAATTTGAGTGGATGAGCGATGAAGCAAAAAATATGCTCACGGCAACCAGAGATATAAAGCAGGGTGTGAAAGGGGACTTCGGATATTAATCAAAGATAAGTCTCGGACAATGAAAAGGATATCTGTTCTCACAGCAGGAGGCGATGCCCCGGGGATGAATGCCGCTGTAAGGTCTGTAGTACGGACTGCCATTAGATACGGGTTTGATATAACAGGTGTAGAGAAAGGCTACAGCGGACTCTATGAAAAATCCTTTTTAAATCTGGATTCAAGGAGCGTTAGCGGTATAATAAATAAGGCCGGTACGTTTCTAAAAACCAGAAGGTTCCCTGATTTTAAAAACTATGAAATAAGAGAGCAGTGTTATCAGAACCTGCTGAAAGAAGGTATTGAAGGTCTTGTTGCTATAGGGGGAGACGGTACTGCAAGGGGAGCATACCAGTTCTCTTCAGACTTTGATTTTCCTGTTGTTCTTATACCTGCTTCCATTGACAACGACCTTTACGGAACGGATTTTACCATAGGTTTTGATACTGCGGTTAACACTGCCGTATCTGCTGTAGATAATATCAGGGATACTGCTACCAGTCATGAAAGGACTTTTGTGGTCGAGGTAATGGGCAGGGAGAAGGGTAACCTTGCGATAGAGGTTGCTGTTGCCTGTGGAGCGGAGATTGTAATTATTCCTGAGGTAAATCTTGAGAAGAGGAAAATAGTCAGCCTTCTTAAAGAACAGGATAAAAAAGGCAAGACGAGTTCAATCATTATTCTTGCAGAAGGTGCAGGAAAAGCAGAAGATATAGCATCTTATCTCCAGAAAAAATTACCTGAGAAACAGGTGCGTTATTCGGTTCTGGGATATATACAGAGAGGAGGAAGTCCTACCTACCTCACAAGGGTTCTTGCGGCACAATTCGGTACCGCTGCAGTTGAACTCCTTAAAGAGGGGAGATATCCATTTATGATTGGCATTAAGGGTAATGAAATAGTGCACGTCCCCTTAAAAAAGGTGGTAACAAGTTCAAAAGGGATTCCGCATAAAAATCTTGAGATAATAGAGAATATGGCGATATGAAAGGATAGGTTATAACGCTCGCAACGACAAGGAGTGTTGGTTCGGGGTAAAGGAGATGAAATGAGAAGCGATAATGTGAAGAAGGGTACGGTTAGAGCACCCCATCGGTCACTTTTGAAGGCCACGGGGTTGACTGAAGAAGAGTTGGCAAGGCCGATGATTGCAGTAGCAAACTCTGCCAATGAGGTGGTCCCAGGACATATCCACCTCAATACGATAAGCGATGCGGTAAAGGCAGGCATCAGAATGGCTGGGGGAACCCCCATTTCATTCGGGACGATAGGTGTCTGCGATGGCATTGCCATGGGGCATAGAGGTATGAACTACAGTCTTGTATCGAGAGAGACGATAGCAGATTCTATAGAGATTATGCTTCAGGCACACCAGTATGATGGGGTGGTTATGGTTACGAACTGCGATAAGATTGTTCCGGGCATGCTGATGGCACTTCTGCGGGTTAACATCCCCGGCTTAATAGTAAGTGGAGGTCCTATGATGGCTGGTTATCTTCCTACGGGAGAGCCTGTTGACCTCATCTCTGTTTTTGAGGGTGTTGGCCGTTTTGTAAAAGGGGAGATAGATGAAGGGTCTCTGAAGATTATTGAAGATGAAGGGTGTCCTGGTGCGGGGAGTTGTTCAGGGATGTTTACTGCAAATTCCATGAACTGCGTGAGCGAGGCACTGGGGCTTGCAATGCCAGGTAACGGAACAATCCCTGCCATAACGGCAAAGCGCGTGCGTCTTGCGAAGTCTGCAGGTATGCGGGCTGTTGAGCTTGTAAAAGAAAACATAAAACCGAGGGATATTGCAACTATAAAAGCCTTTGAAAATGCGGTCAGGGTGGACATGGCTATAGGGGCATCCACAAATACAGTACTTCATATTCCTGCAATAGCAAGGGAGGCAGGGGTAAATATCGACCTTGACCTGTTTGATAAACTCAGCCGCAATACCCCCAACATATGCAAGATATCTCCTGCTTCCAAACAGCACATACAAGACCTGGATGCGGCAGGAGGAGTCTCTGCAGTGATGAAAGAGTTGGCAGGGAAGAATCTTTTGAACACTGATGTAGACACCGTAAGTGGGAAAAAAATCAGGGATATTGTAAAGGATGCGCGTGTGTGGAACAGAGATGTGATAAAGAGTGCGGATGAACCATACTCCTCTGAGGGCGGTATTGCTGTTTTGCATGGGACGCTTGCTCCTGACGGTGCGGTTGTTAAACAGTCCGCTGTTTCCCCGAATATGATGAGGTTTACCGGTAAGGCAATGGTTTTTGATTCTGAAGAGACAGCAATGGAAGCGGTTATGCAGGACAGGGTGAAAGAGGGGGTTATGGTAATAAGGTATGAGGGGCCCAAGGGAGGGCCAGGTATGAGAGAGATGCTTTCAATCACCTCGGTCATATCCGGGAAAGGGCTGGAAAACAAGGTTGCTCTCCTGACTGATGGAAGATTTTCAGGTGGTACGAGAGGGCCCTGTATAGGACATATAAGTCCGGAGGCAGCAGAAGGCGGTCCTGTAGGTCTTGTGAAGGACGGGGATGTTATAGAGATTGATATAAAGAATAGAATGCTTGACCTGAAGGTTTCAGCAGAAGATATGGACAAAAGGAAGAAAGAATACAAAAAACCTGAAAAGAAACTTGAAGGTGTTCTCTTAAGATATGCTAAGATGGTCAGGTCGGCAAATACCGGTGCGGTTCTTGAGTAGTTTGACCGTTTGATGAATAAAGTAAGTCCTCATAGTACGGTACAGGACAAAATATAAGAGCAGGAGATTTCTCTTCTCCATACATTAACGGAGCATTTTTCATCTTTTGTCAGTAGTTAATGCTTCGGGCTGCTTTCTTTATGTAAATACTCAGTCAACACCGTTATTCCTCCCCTTTGAGGGTGCTGGTGCGAATGAGTTTCACCTTGTTCGCCTCCCCCTTTGAGGGGGGAGGCAGGCACTCTGTTTCTACGTAGAGTGCGGTGGGGGTGAAGGATGCCCCCCCCACCTTACTTCCTCCCCCTCAAGGGTGCTAACACGAAGAATAATGAGTGTTGTATAGCACTGAGGGCGAGCAGGTGAGCCCGTTGACCGAAGTGCGAAGCACAAGAGGAGGATGTAGGTGGGGGTGAGTAGAGAACCACAAATTTCACCCTCACCCCCTTAAGGGAGAGGGAAAATATACGCAGTTCAGTGAATATGTACTTCTTTATATTAAGTAAAGCATAGGAAGATTTAACAGGGCATATAAATTTGTGAGGTGATTAGAATGTTAGAAAAACAACTGGCGATAGAAGGTGTTATAAGTAAGGCTGTGAGATACGTGGCGGGAAGAGAAAAGATTAAGCCTGCGAAACTTGCTGAAAAAGTATCTGAGGGTAAAGCGATAATCTTAAGACACAAAGATATGTACCTTGGAATAGGCGAGGGACTGAAGACAAAGGTCAATGCCAATATAGGGACATCCCCGGATATTATGGACATTAATTCTGAGATTGAGAAGTTGAAAGCGGCATGTAAATACGGGGTGGACACGGTGATGGACCTCAGTACAGGCGGAGATATTGATAAGATAAGGGATATTATAATAAAACGCAGCCCAGTTCCTATAGGAACCGTACCTATATATCAGGCAGTTATTGAGTCAATAGGGGAAAAAGGGGCTTTGAGCAAGATGGAGCCGGAAAAGATCTTTGAAGTTATAGAAAAACAGGCTGAGAGCGGTGTTGCTTTTACGACCTTGCATTGCGGGGTTACACTGCGTACCCTTGAAAGGTTGCGAAAGAATCCGAGAAAGTCTACGGTTGTGAGTAGAGGCGGGGCATTTCTCATAAGTTGGATGATTGCAAATGGAAAGGAAAACCCACTTTATAAGAATTTTGACAGGGTGATTGAGATAGCAAAGAAGTACGACCTTGTCATCAGCCTCGGTGATGGAATGAGACCCGGTGGACTGGCGGACTCTACTGATATCCCTCAGATTGAGGAATTGTTGACGCTCGGTGAACTGACTGGTGTTGCATGGGAGAATAACATACAGGTTATTATAGAAGGTCCCGGGCACATCCCAATAAATGAGATTCCTGCTAATGTGATACTCCAGAAAAAGATATGTAAAGGAGCCCCCTTTTATGTTCTCGGCCCCTTACCAACGGATATTGCACCTGGATATGACCACATAACTTCTGCTATCGGTGCCGCTATTGCAGGATGGTACGGTACAGATTATATCTGTTACGTTACTCCGAGTGAACATCTTTCACTGCCGGGGCTTCAGGATGTTATTGAAGGTACAGTTGCTGCGAAAATAGCAGCTCACGTCGCGGATATAGGTAAGGGAATAAACGGTGCTAAAGAATGGGACTATAAGATGGATATAGCACGTACCAAAAGAAAATGGACGGAGCAAAGAAAACTTTCAATAGATACGGCTAAATTTGATGAGTATTACGAAAAACATAAGTCGTCTGAAAAAGATGTGTGTACTATGTGTGGAAAATATTGTGCCATAAAAACTGTTGAAAGGTATTTACGTACAAAGATAAGTACTCCATAAAAAGATGAAACAGAGAATAAGAATATACGGCGAAGATATCTTGAGAAAAACTGTAGAGGAAGTCAAGAATATTGACAAGAATATTGACAGACTTGTAAAGGATATGAACTATACATTGAGACATGCAGATGCAATCGGGCTGGCAGCCACCCAGGTGGGTGCTTTGACAAGCGTCTTTCTTGCTCTGGATAAGGACAGGGATAGAATTATCACGGCAATTAATCCAAGGTTGGAGGACAGCGATGGAGAGGAGATTGACGTGGAGGGTTGTCTGAGTCTTCCTGAGATATACATATCGGTACAGAGGGCTAAAAAGGTTGTTTTAAAAGCAGTAGATGAACGTGGTAAGGAATTTATTATAGAAGCAGATGGGTTGCTTGCGAGATGTATCCAGCATGAAATTGACCATCTCAAAGGACGTTTGATAATTGATTACGCTTCTGATGCCGAAAAGAGATTTTGGAAGGAGAAGCTCGACCAATTCCTAAAATGATACCTGATTCGCTTATTTCTTTTAATACTGAAAACCTGCCTTGCGAGGAGATTGATTTCCTTGTTATCGGAGGTGGGATTTCAGGTATGACCGCATCCATGGAGTTAAGGAATTTTAATACTGTACTTCTTTATAAAAATGGAATAAGTGAGACCTGTACCTATAACGCTCAGGGTGGGATTGCAGTGGCAAGGGCTGAATGGGATTCTACAGAAAAACATAAGGAAGACACATTAAGAACCGGCTGCGGGATAGCAGATGCAGATGCCGTAGAAATCCTTGTAAAGGAGGGAATTGATAGAATCAATGACCTTATCTCAATGGGGCTTGTTTTTGACAGAGATAAAAACGGGTACAACTTTACCAGAGAAGGTGGGCATTCCTGTAGAAGAATTCTCCATATAGACGGAGACTCGGTAGGGAAGCACATAGCCGAGTTTTTGTATAAAAGGATAGAGTCAGAAAAAAAAATCAAGGTTTTACATTCTCATTTTCTTGTGGATTTTATCTCCACTGAAAACAGAATAATGGGAGCTCTTGTTTATGACGAAAATAAGAAGAGATTTATTATTTTCAGAGCAAAATCTTTTATACTTGCATCTGGAGGTGCTGGTAATATCTTCCAGGAAACCACCAACCCTTCTGGTATAACAGGTGATGGTATCGCTGCCGCCTATCGTTGCGGTGCAGTACTTGAAGACCTGGAGTTTTATCAGTTTCATCCAACCACTTTTTACCAGGCGGGTGCACCGCGCTTTCTAATTTCTGAAAGTGTAAGGGGCGAGGGTGGGATACTTAAAAACTCAAGGGGAGAAAGGTTCATGCTTGATTATGACTCTTCTGCTGAACTTGCCCCCAGAGATATTGTAACAAGAGCAATTATAGACCAGATGAAGCTCACCGGTTCAAACTGCGTCTATCTTGATATGAAGGGCATAAAAGATGATATAAAAAAAAGATTCCCCACCATATATAACTTCTGCCGACGCTACGGGGTTGACCCTAACAAAGAATTGGTTCCCGTGAGACCTGCGGCACACTACTTTATGGGAGGTGTTAAAACCGACCTCTGGGGTAGAACAAACATTGAAAACCTTTATGCATGCGGGGAAGTTGCCTGTACTGGCATCCACGGAGCTAACCGACTGGCAAGTAACTCTCTGCTTGAGGGGCTTGTTTTTGGCTCGAGGGCAGGGAAAAAATCTATGGAGATGAGCGGTAGGAAACTGTCAAAGGTTAAAATGAAATATGATTTTCCGCAAAAAGCAGATATCTTGATTGACCGAGAAGACCTTAAACGGTCCATAAAAAGTCTGATGTGGAGGAATGTTGGTATTGAGAGAGATGGAGGTTTACTCAGAATGGCTGAGGATAAACTTGTTGACTGGACAAAGTACGCATTTTTGAAGGAATTTTCGGATAGAACAGGGTTTGAAACCCTGAATATGTTGATTATAGCGACCCTTATTACAAGGGCTGCTTCTGTCAGGGAAGAAAGCAGAGGCACCCACTTCAGGAAGGACTATCCGGCAGAAGATGATAGAATCTGGAAAAGGCACATAGCCATTAGCAAAAACGGAATTCACATAAATGAGTGATAAGTTGAAAACAGAAAGAGTAAAAGATAACCAGCAAAAACCTGAAGATAGAATAAAGAACTTTAGTGAGGTTTCTAAAGGTTATACGGAAGAGCAGGCATCGCTTGAAGCCGACAGGTGTCTTCTCTGTAAAAATCCTCCCTGCGTTAAGGGCTGTCCTGTAGAGGTTGACATACCCGGCTTTATTAAAAAAATCGCTGAAAAAAATTTTGATGAATCTCTCAACACCATCTATAAAACTAATCTATTGCCGGCGATATGCGGCAGGGTTTGTCCTCAGGAGACGCAGTGTGAACAATTTTGCATCTTTGCAAGAAAAGGGAATCCTGTAGCAATAGGAAAACTTGAAAGGTATGTTGCGGACAGGGGAGTGGAACGGCCGCATTCTCCCGTTTCTGTGAACAGGTCTGTTGCAGAACAAAAAGTTGCAATCGTTGGTTCAGGGCCTGCAGGACTTTCCTGTGCTGCAGAACTTGCTAAGAATGGCGTCAAGGTTACGATATTTGAAGCCCTGCACAGTCCTGGAGGTGTTTTGACCTATGGCATACCTGAATTTCGGCTGCCAAAAGATATTGTTAAAAGAGAGATAAAAGGTCTGGAATACCTCGGAGTTGAAATAAAAACGGATGTGGTGATAGGCAGAACGCTTACCATTGAAGAGATTTTTGATATGGGATACAGAGCTATTTTTGTTGGCTCCGGTGCCGGTTTACCCTCTTTTTTAAATATCCCCGGAGAAAATTATTTAAGGGTTTATTCTGCCAACGAGTTTCTTACAAGGGTCAACCTTATGAAGGGCTATCTTTTCCCTGAGTATGATACCCCTGTTACAACGGGTGAGAAGGTTGCGGTGATAGGCGGTGGTGATGTTACTATGGATTCTGCAAGGTGTGCCCTGAGATTAGGGGCCAAAGAGGTTACCATACTTTACAGAAGAACAGAGAATGAGATGCCTGCAAGAAAAGAAGAGTATGAACATGCCAGAGAAGAGGGAATAAAATTCGTATTTCTTGTTCAACCGCTTGAGATATTGGGTGATGAGGATGGATATGTAAAAGGTGTAAAGGTGATACATAACAAACTGGGAGACCCTGATGAGAGCGGCAGACGGAGACCTGTCGCCATTTCAGGGACAGAAGAGATTCTCCCCTTTGATTCGGTGATTATAGCTATAGGGCAGAACCCCAGCCCGTTGATCCCAGCCACGTATAAAAAATTGGAAATTGGCAGATATGGAAACATTGTGGTTGACCCTGAGACCTGTGAAACAAACATACCTGGAATTTTTGCCGGGGGTGATATAGCAACAGGTGCCGCAACCGTTATAAGTGCAATGGGGATGGGACGTAAAGCCGCCAAGAGTATTCTAAAATATATGCAGAAATCCTGACA
>CAYOYL010000214.1:0-2670 GCA_964408175.1 uncultured bacterium | reverse complement strand
CCGATATAGTTCTTCTCAGCCGTCTGCTGTCTGAGAAAGAGATGGAAAAGCAGCGTATCAAAATAAAAAAAGAGCTTTGAGTTGTATTTCTGGGCAAGGGCCTTCCAGAAATCATGGTCCGTATTTCTTACTGCATAGGCGTTGACTGTGGTTTTATCTTTAACGGTATAAATGAACTCAAAAAAATAGTAATAATTTTCAGGTTTTTCAGGGAGAACGTTTTCCATCTCCTGCGGCAAAACAAGTTTGATATTTCTTCTGTTCGTGAAAGGGAATTCTATCCTCCTAAAAAATATATCAGGTTTGGGAAGTATCACGTTTAAAATATCCGGGGAATTTTTAGAGAGGAATACCTCAGCCTCTTTTATCTGGAGCACTCCCTGTTTTTTGACCTGTGCACCGTTTAAAAGGTAAATGACTCTATCCTGTTGAATATAAAACGTAACTGTTTTCATTTGACTTCCATCCTTGCAATATCTGTTTTCTTATCCGTCAGTTTTATATACCCCCTTGCCTGTTTTCTGAGCCCCTTATTATCGTCAACCGCAACTGATTCTACCAAGAAATATTTACTTTTAAATACAATTAAACTTTTATTCTTAAGATATACTCCTTTGTTCACTCTGACCAAAAAACCCTCTTCTATCGGTCTTCTTGCCCTTTCAGTAACAATTGTTTCTCTGTTCGCTTCCGTAAATCCGAGTGCACCAAGTATCTCAGCAGGACAGGTATTTACATTAATTTTACCATCAGAAAAGAAAGTTATAAAATTTATCAACCCTTTTATCTCTTCTTCAGTATTTCCATATACCATCTCTTCTGTAATGTCTTTTATAAGAGGTAACTCGTCTACTGTATACAAACCCCTGTTGTACGGTGTATATGATAATCCCTCATTTTTATAGTAAAAAGATTCAGCTCCACCTGGCCTGGGAATGTCATCTTTATCTATCCAGTCAAGTATTGAGTTACACAGGGTTTCGGGATGCCCCGCAACCACAAAAAATCTTTTAAAGACATCCATCAGAAGTGTGTTGACCTCTTCTTTTTCTCCACTAAGAACCTTGTTCGGGTTTATCTTGGAATTTTCATCATGGATTGTAACATATAAATAAACACCTTTTATCTCGTACTGTCTTTCTTTTACAGCAGGGTCCTGTTCTTCGCCTGTTATAGGAAAATTTTTTTTATCTACCTTAATTAATTCTTTACCAATCTCAATGCCCAACTCTGCAATTTCTTCAAGTAAAAAATGTTCACGGTGGTGGACAAAAATATTCGTATAATTCTTAGACCTGCCCTGAAAAAATATCACCAGCGTGGATATTGCCACGGTGAAAACCATAACAAAGATTAGGGCTATTCCACTATTTTTTTTCTTCATCTACCTTGTCCATATATAACCTCACAGGAAATGAGAATTTTTCCCCCGCATAGTTCATTTCCAGAGCCACGGCGATTATCTTTTCAATCTCTTCTGTTTGACCCCATACCTCCCCGTCATAAAAAAGGAATTCTATACTCTCAGCATTTTCAAACACGGGGGATACAAAAACATAGTCGTTAACAAGGTTTCCCTGCCTGCGGTAAAGTGTTTCGGTATTATCTGCTGCAGTCTCAACGGTATATGTCACCTTTACCGGATACAGGGACAACCTATCCCTTGTTATGAATGATATCTCCTTCTGGCCGAAGGAAAAATCCTCATCCCCATCTTCGCATATCACAGATTTTATCTCTTTGTTAAAACTGTTCAGAAATTTAAATACAATTTCGGAAGACCTCATCTTGTCCTGAAGTTCCGTGGTCACCCTGCTCAAGGAAAAGAAGGTCGCATAAATAAGGGCGAAAAGCATAAAAATAAGTACCGTCGTTATTAAAATTTCAAGAAGCGTAAAACCTTTCTGTTTGCCACTGCAAACCGTATTGAGAAACTGCAATCCCGTCTGTCTATTCATTGCATCACTTCCACTGTTTCTTCTTCCTCTACCTTCAAAAAGGGCGTTATCGTAGAGAACCTCGTTTCTCCCCGCCTTAATATGAGTTCATATGGAACAAATGTAATTCCGTATTCCGTATCCGCTATGCTTAAATCCGAAAGTTCAAGAGACCATTCGTACTCTTCATATGGTTCTGGGAAGATTCCACCTTCTTCTTCTACAGTATCTGTCATCTCTATTTTTAGTTCTTCTATCTTTGACATTGACAACAGTGTATAGACCTTTTCTTCGCTTACTATCTGGATATGCCTGATAGAGGTCAGATAAGTCTGGAGAGATACCATTCCTACTACAGAAAATATTGCCAGAGCAATCAGCACCTCCAACAAGGTGAATCCGTTGTCAGAACGAAATATATTCATTAAAGTCTACTTCTCCTGTGAATATCTCCGGGGATGACAGGTAAGGATTAATAAACAGGGTATATGATTCTTCTGTTTCAGGGTCAAGTATTGATACTAATCCAAATTCTTTTGTCCCATCTGGCAGCAGAAGAAAAGATATGGTGTCTTCGTATACCTCTCTAAATGAGTTTCTCGCCTTTGTAAAAACTAAGGTTGTATGTACGGAAGTAATTTCATCATCCTCTTCGGGCAAAATATCATCGGTTACCTGCTTTTCTTCTTCCATCCAGAATGTATTTGCGGTGAGGTCTATGTAGAAAAATACA
>CAYOYL010000213.1:0-6442 GCA_964408175.1 uncultured bacterium | reverse complement strand
GCACGCGGTTCCCTGCCAATGTCAAGATTGTATTTACCCATCTTTTTTATGAAGAGAAAAGACTCCTGTAGACTTCTATTTCATCCACGAAAATATATTCTCCGGTTGCTTTTATCTGCAACTGGATATATCTTGCCTTATTATTAATCTTATCTGTCCAGAAACGGTACTTAACGTACTTCTCTTTCGGGTCAGGCGGTACCCCATTGATAGCACTTAACCTGATAAGGTCACCAGATTCCCTGAATGTTTTACCATCATCACTTGTCAGAATGTTGATAGATGACGGCCAGAAAACCCCGGAACTGGTCTGGGCTGCTGTACTGAAAGATATTCCGCAGATTGACTCCGCTGAGCCCATATCAATCGTTATTGTAACTGCCATCTTGTCTTTTTTCCCCTTCCATCCTACTGTTAGTTTATCTATCCAGAGTAAGGGTTGTTCCGCATATTCTCCATCTGTCAGGTCAACCGTTGTGTCTCTGGCATCGGTTGTACGCGGATAGTTGGGCTCAACACTCAATGTATAGGTCTTGCCTTTTGCAATGTTTTCCAGAGTAGCGGGCGGCATAACCTGTACATCTCCGTCTGCTGAAGCATTCAATGTCATCACAATCCCTGTGGAAAAACAGAATGCTAACACAAGAATCAACATACTTTTTCTATTCATATCTACCTCCCCATTATTGGTATTTGCGGGCTGAGCCCGCCATCACAGCATTATATAACGATTTTTCAATAAAATCTATCCTTTTTGAATACACGGAATCCACAGGCACTGAGTCCTTTGCTTTTTTCAGAAGCCTGCCATAATCCGCAATCTCCTCAGGTGGACAGAGAATATTCCAGACAAATTCGTTGTTCAACCTGGCTCCTCCCTGCCAGCCGACCGTTGTCTTGGATGACCAGAAGTGGTCTTTGGTATATTTCCCATCGGTCAGTTGTACTACATCGGCAGTATCCACCGTAAGTTGATAGTTGGGTTGTTTGCTCATAGTGTAAGATTTCCCCATGGCAATATTCCCGTCCCCCTGTTTTCCGAAAACCTCAATCTCATCTGTAAACAGATACTCGCCGGATGCTTTTGCGTCAATCCTTACGTACCTCCCGCGCACATTCAGACCGTCAGCGGTAAATCTATGCTTACCATATCCTTGTGCAGAATCAGGGGGTGTCCCTTTGACTGCACTCAAACTGACGAGTTCTCCGACATCACTGAAGTTTTTTCCGCCTTCGCTTACCAGTATCCTTATAGATGCAGGCCAGTAAACTCCGGAACTTTCCATAGCGGCGGTACTGAAAGAGATTCCGCTTATAGACTGTACCGAACCAAGGTCAATGGTGACTGCAATCATGGGTTCAGTATCAATCTCAACGAGTGTTTTGAGTCTGGGATTATCAGCACTGTAAACCTCCTCTATGCGCGTAAAGAACTCTTTCATAGGCTTTTCTGCGGGACCGTAGAATAACCTGTAATATTCATTCAGAATCCGGTCCACGTTGTCATCCCAATCGTCAAGTAGTTTTGCGGTTACATATATTCTCAGGTGTTCAATACCGAGATTCAGTGCATATTTTGGGGGAGGACCTGACTGTTCAGCCATCTGTCCTCCGTGCATCCCTCCTTTCTTCATAGCCTTAATGTCATCGGCTATGAAATGCGGTGATATGGAAGGAAATGCTTCGTATGACGTATACTGGGGAAATATGTAGTAATCCCAGAAGTATATGTTCTCCCCGCTTCCGAGTTTCTTCCTCCAGTCTTCCATTATGTCACGGTCGGCTCTCAATATCCTCGGGTCCCAGTGCTTCCAGTGAAACTTGCATATCATCACCTTGACGTTTGAAGGGATGTCAACGTTTTCCGGAGGCTCGGCGTAATCGGCATACGCACAACAGGAAATATACTTGCCGGGATGCGTCACTGCAACCTCCCTCGCCACCCTTGCAACGAAGTCCCACACGTAATCACTCGCATATCCATTGTTAAACATAGAGCCCTTTTTGCGGGAGGGGTTGAACCTATCTCTGCACGTGTCACACCTGCACCAGAGACGGCTGTCCATGGGCATGACCGAAAAAACATCTCCCGAAGCCGAGGCAAGCGGGTCATCCAGTTTCCCGTCAAAATAATCTCTGGCATCCTGAACCACCTGCCTGAACACTTCCGGATTGGACAGGCACAACTGGTTGCCTGTCTTCAGACTGCTGTCCCTGAACCACTCCGGGTGCTTATCCCCGAATCTCTTATAGTATCCGTAAAAAGAGTGGTTGCACTGGAAGGGTTCCCCGCCTATCTTCAACCGTCTTGCCCACCACAAACGTTTGCTCGGAGCCAGTTCTCCCGGGTAATCCATGTCTTTCCACGTCCACATGGTAGAGGGAATCTTGTCCCAGCCGCTGAAGGTACGTACACGCACCGAGGGTTGACGGCGTAAATTGACATTACCCACTTCAATGGTCTTCCTTTCAGGAACCACCTCTCCTATCTCATCCGGCAGGTACCATCGAACCCCGCAGTATTTTTCCAGAAAGGTATTCACTGCGTATATAGTCCCTGTCCTCTGAAAATACCTCTTTGCCATGCTCCCGGGCTTCCCCGCAGTCTTCTCAACCTCCGACGACGGCTCATCCCTGCCCATGAGAACCAGGTTCCCGCCGACAGTCCTGATAAGATACTCCTGGTCAGCGAAATCATCATTCCTTAGTCCGAGTTCTCTGGTATACCTGCTCTCTCCAACCAGGACCTTCGTTCCCTTAATATCCATCTCGTCGTGCGCAACAGGCAGTTCCGCACCGCTCATCTTCTTCACATACTGCCGCAATTCCATTGCGGCATCAACTACCGCATCAACCGCATTTCTGTTTATGACAATCGTTGCTTCCGCTTTTCCCCTGTCAACCAGCACTATGTCCGCACTAACTTTTACCTGCACAAACGGCAATGCGAGCAATAACCATACCAATATTTTTCTCATGATTTTTCCTGCCTATTTGAGAATTATCTCCGCAAGACGGTCGGTCTCATGCACCGTGCAGTGAGAGACCCATGTATCAACGCCGAGTCCGCCTGACATTGCATCCTCCGGCGGTGTGAGAGCCGGTCCGCTCACGCGAACCACGTTCATGAAAAATTTCCCGCCCGGAACCACGCCGTCCGGCACGAGGTTTGTCAGCGGGATGGACATCCGCGTTACCCATCTGTCCGGCGCAGAGGTATCCGGCACCACCCTGATTCCGTGGTCGGGATATTTGAGAAACATCTGCCAGTTTACCTCGCCGTTCAGCAGGGCTGCGACATTGCCCGTGGGTCCTATCATGAACTGGCGGTACGGCTGACTCCGCTGTCCGGCAACAAACAATTCCCAGTCATCATAGGCGCAGACCGCCGGTGAAGCCACCAGCTTCCCTGCTTCACAAGGGTCAATAAGTTCCACGTACAGATGACTGCTGTCATAGGCGAGACGTCCGGAGAACCTGCGTGCAGAGGGTTTGCTCTGTCCCCTGCCGTACCATGGTCCACCCATGTCTGCGGCTTTTGACCAGTCCACTTTTACCGGGTCGCCGCCCGCATCAGAAACACGCGGTACGACAACCGAAGGGATGGGAGCGGACATGCGCTCAACGTAATTCCTCCGCCCCTCAACCATGTATGACCATGTACCCAGTTCAAAAAGTGCGACCTGTTTTTTTTCCATATCGGTTTTTGCCAGTCTTTTTGCCTGCTCCATTAACCTTGCAAATTCATCCATGTGCTTTTCGGTACCGAGATACTTCCATGAGATTTCCGCATTAACCGGAAGATATCTTTTACCTTCGGGATAATTAGCGGGGTTGCAATAGGTCTTTTCAATAGCGAGATACAACTTTTTCAAAGGTAAACCGGCTGCACCGTATAATTTTCTGAAATAATCGTCTAATAGAGCATCTACACTGAGGGTAGGGTTGTCCATCAGTTTATATGTTACATATGCCTCAACCTCCTGTCCGTATCCGTCGTGGAAAGCGCCGCGATAACCGAACCTGTCGAACAGCCGGAACTGCTCCCCTATGGTATGGGCAAAGAAGGCGGGGAACCCGTTGAACTTGCCGATGCCTGACTGCATTTTCGGAAGGCCGTAATAGAGATATACGGAGAGCGGCCTGTGCGAAGTTTTTGCCTCGTCCGCCCAGGCTTTCAGGGCTTTGAGGTCGTTCTCATATTCCTTCCGGGATGCACCGGGAAAACGGTTTGCCGCAAAACAGAATCTTACGGCGATGTTGGATTCCATGTTGAAACTCTCAGGGGGATAGGCATGGGTCATATACGCAGCCGTTATTATCCACTTGTCCGGATGTGTTTCCTTCAACCTTTTTGCCACTTCGTTCACAAATCTGAAACAGTATTCGCTGTGCGTACCGTTTGAGTAAAATCCGTTGTCAGCCTGGCTGTGGTCGCGCTCCATTAATTTCCGGCATTCCTCACACTTGCAGAACATACTGCTGTCCATCCCCTCAACAGAGAAAACGTTTTCTCCCCACGACAACCCCATCGGTGCATTGGCAAGTACTTTCTTATACGGATAGCCTCCCTTGTCAAAGTAGCCCCGTGCCTCCTGCACGACCAGTTCCAGGAATTCCCTGCTGGAATAACACATATGCGGAGGTCTTCCCTCGTAACCTTTCGCAAACAGCTCTGGACGCTTCTCTACAAAATATTCCTCGGCTCCCTGCCTCGGTTCCCAGTACAGGTCATAATAATGATAAAAAGAGTGGTTGGCCTTGATTTTCTCTCCGCCCTGCCGCATGCGGTAACGGAAACGCTGAATGCATGCACGTTTAACTTCGGTATATGACTTGCTTTTATGCGCCTGCGGATAGGCGGCATTTTCCCACCGGTTGAATCCTTCGCTGTTACGGGGCCACAGCGACACGTAAGAATCGTAAATACGGCTGTCTGAAGGAACATCGCGGGTCAGAAATACGGGAGCACGCTGCACCTGGTATCCGCTGATTATCAACGTTTTTTTCTTTGGAACATAGGTTCCGCTTTCAGTGTGGTTGAGCCAGCGCACACCGCAGAACCGCTCCAGAAAATCATATACTGCATACATGGTTCCCTGAGCGTCAAAGAAGTCCGGCCATGTACTGACCGCCGATGAATTCTCTTCAGCGTTGTAGATGACCTTGCCACGGTCATCCTTGTCCCTGCCTGCAAGTATAATCGCCTCGGGGAGAAAACGGATGAGATATTCCTGCGGTTTGAAATCGTTGTTGCACACGCCCAGAGCACGGGTCAGCCTGCTTTCACCCACCAGTATACGCAAACTTTTTCCGGGCGCATTGTTATCCGTCACGATTGCAAAATCGGCACCCGTAATCTTATCCAGATGCGCCTTCAGTTCATACGCTGCGAACTGTGCCGCACGGGTTGCATTCTTTGCAACCACTATGCAGGCAGAGGCCTGTCCGTTTCTCGCAAGGACCACCCTGTTTAGGGTCTGTGCGGATACATTATCATGTATATCTGCAAGAAAAATAAAAAGAAGTCCCATAATCAATAGCCTGTTCATTGTTCTATCTCCGTGCTTCAGTAGTTATAATTAAATCCTATCTTTTGTGCATCCCAGTTGTAGGCCAGCGTGCCCTGAGGCGGAACGTTATATGAAGCAACGTGCCCATCCACAAATAAGAAGTTGTCCATACCTGCATGCCTGCCCAGAAAGAGATTGGCTCGGTTAAAAGAATCATTGCCGTCAGGACCGCCTCCAAAAATCGCTATGTAGTTGGTTGGATGCGCACTGTCTGCTATCAATATAACCTGAGATGTTTTCTTAACAGCAGTTATTCTTCTGGGGACTGTCCAGTGATTCGTGGAATAGCCGGCTCCGACGCTGTTGTAGCCCATCAACTGCCAGTTGTACACATAACTGCATGGAGATACGAGATTTTTCTTCGCGTTGTCACTCGGGCACCAGAATATCCTGTCATTTTTTAGATAGGGTCGGAGGTCTCTTGCCCAGGGACGGTAACCGAGGGAAGTATTGTAGCGCGCATCCGGAAAAAAATCGTCATGGTCACCGAGATAAAGATGAACAGCCAACCCCATCTGTTTCAGATTGTTCATACAGACTGCCTGTCTTGCCCTTTCTCTTGCCTGAGACAGCGCCGGCAGAAGCATTGCCGCCAGTATGGCTATTATTGCCACTACTACCAGCAACTCTATTAATGTGAAACCATTTCTCCTATTTGCTTTCTTCATCACACACCTCCATTATTGTCATTTATATAAACAGACCCGTTGTCTACCAACGGTTCAGGTAACATGGAATAAAGATGTTTTTCATTTATGGACTATCCTGCGTTTTGCGCCGCAGGATTCCCTGATTATCAGTTCCGGAAAGAGTGCTGTCTTCTCAAACCTTGCTCCTGTGAAAGTACCCTGTGCAAGTTCAAAAGCCCT
>CAYOYL010000212.1:0-2403 GCA_964408175.1 uncultured bacterium | reverse complement strand
CGAAGACCAGATAAAGGTCATTGAGGAGGTCAAGGGAGATATGATGTCCAGCAGCATTATGGACAGGCTTGTTTGCGGTGATTCCGGCTACGGGAAGACTGAGGTGGCCTTGAGAGCGGCGTGCAAGGCGGTCTTCAGCGGTATGCAGACGGTTGTGCTTGTCCCTACGACGGTTCTTGCTCTACAGCACTTTCTTACGTTCAGAGAGAGGTTTGCGGACTTCCCTGTCAGGGTGGAGATGCTTTCCAGGCTGGTTCCCCATACCCGGCAGGCAGGAATACTCAAGGACATAAGGGATGGGAAGGTTGATGTTGTTATTGGCACGCACCGTTTGCTGCAGAATGATGTCAGGTTCCGCAATTTAGGACTTCTGATTGTTGACGAGGAACAGAGGCTGGGCGTCAGCCACAAGGAGAAACTGAAAAAGAGGTTCAGCCGTATAGATGTTCTGACACTCACAGCAACGCCCATCCCCAGGACTCTTTATATGACGGTCTCCGGCCTGCGCGATATCAGTCTTATAGAGACACCGCCGCAGGGACGCCTTTCAGTTACAACCTACGCAGGAAGGTATGATGAGAAACTGATAAAAGAGGCTGTTCTCCGTGAACTTGAGAGAAAGGGGCAGGTCTTTTACCTGCATAACTTCATATACGATATTGAAAGGGTGAAGGAAAGACTTCAGGGGATGCTTCCTTTTGCAAGGATAGAGGCGGCCCACGGCAGGATGGAACCGGAAAAGATAGCCTCCATAATGGAGAGGTTCTCAAAGGGGGATATAGACGTACTTGTTGCCACCACCATTGTGGAAAACGGTATAGACATACCGAGGGCAAATACCCTCATTGTGGATAATGCACACAGATTTGGTCTGGCAGACCTCTACCAGTTGAGGGGCAGGATAGGCAGGTACAAGTGGAGGGCATACGCATATTTCCTCATACCTGACCATATATACCTTACAGATACTGCAAAGGAACGTCTGGCATCACTACAGGAACTGAACAAGCCGGGCAGCGGATACAGTATTGCACTGAAGGACCTTGAGATAAGGGGTGCCGGCAATGTGCTGGGCAGACAGCAGCACGGATTCATAGAGCAGGTCGGTTTCAATCTATACTGTCAGTTCTGGAAGGATGTTGTGGGAGAACTGAAGGGACGTCCGCCTGAGGTTGTGAATCAACCTGTGGCAGGTGTCAGCATACCTGAAGAGTATATACAGAATTCTTCTATGAGGCTTACAGTCTACAAGAGGATTGCGGGTATCAGGAGCAGAGAGGATGCAGAGGTTCTCCTTGAAGAACTGAATGACCGCTTCGGTCCACCTCCCCTTGAACTCACATCCATAATCTATGAAAAGACTGACAAAGATACAGGTAATTCTTGACACATTAAAGGATATGTGATACGGTAAAGGGAAAATTTAACTGTTAAATAAACGATAAAAATGGAGGTGCAAATGGACAAAAGAGATAGGGGGACAGGGTTCACCTTGATAGAGCTACTGGTAGTGGTAGCGATAATAGCAATACTGGCGGCGATGCTGCTGCCGGCATTAAGTCAGGCAAGAGAAAAGGCAAGGGCGACACTCTGTCTTAATAACCTCAGACAGCTGGCTCTCGCCGTAAATATGTACTGTCAGGATTATGATGGCTACTTCCTTAAAAGCAGCGGAGCCACCACCGCTAACTGGTACTCAATCCTCAACGGGGGTCAGGGTGGAATAGTATATATACGCCACGCAGGCTACGGCAAAAAAAAACCGCCCTTCTTCTGTCCATCAAATCCAGCTGATTATAAAAGTGGCTCTGCCGGCTGGACAAACTATGCCATAAACTCCAATCTCATAGGTACAAAAATATCAAGGATAAGAAAAAGGATGGCTCTCTTCATTGACTCAAAAGGCAGGACAGGCAGCACATGGTATTCAAACAGCGGAGCAAGATACAGCAACCCATGGGTAAATACATATCCCGTACACGGGGACGGTGTAAATGTCTCTTTTGTTGACGGCTCTGCGGAATGGTTCAGGGTCTGGCCGAGACCATCTCCCACAGACCCCCTGCCCTATGGTTCAGACCTTGGAGGTCTTAAGATAATGTTCTGGCCACTGGAATGATAAGAGACTTAAGGAATTACTTCGGGAATCTTAGAAATACAAAAACCATTGGGAGAATGCCCCCGCTGAGATTTTGCGGACTGCCTTTATTTTATCCTATCCTCTAAATGCCAAAATCTTTATTTTGTTTACCACAGATTGGTAGGAATATGAGATTGTACAATAAAACTCCCTGATATAATTCATGTTAGTTAAATTTTAAAACTGGACTATTTAAAGATTAAAAGTGGACTAAATTCAAGTCCTCGTTTTTCACCTTTTGAGTATCAACAAGTTTACTCGCT